>NZ_JAQMSE010000237.1:0-13181 GCF_028330045.1 Aphanizomenon sp. CS-733/32 | reverse complement strand
TGTCAGTTGTCAGTTGTCAGTTGTCAGTTGTCAGTTGTCAGATGTCAGTTGTCAGTTGTCAGTTGTCAGTTGTCAGTTGTCAGTTGTCGGTTGTCGGTTGAGAATATTATTTCTGTAACTTGTTACCTATTACCTGTCACCTATTACCTATTACCTGTTACCTGTCACCTAACTGACAACTGACAACCGACAATTTTTGTAAGTGAGGAAAAAACTGTGTCTGGAAGTGGAAGAATTCCTCTGTGGGTCGTCGCTACGATCGCAGGATTAGGTGTAATAACTGTTGTAGGTATTTTCTTTTATGGGTCTTACTCAGGAATTGGTTCTTCAATGTAATCCCATAGCAGGGAACAGAGAATAGGGAACAGGGAATAGGCAGTTTGAAAGTCTTTTGTGTTATGACTTTTTTCACCAATTTCTGTCCTCACCTACCTGATAACTACTATTCTGGAAGAAGATAGCAATTAGAAATACAAAAAACTAGATTTTTGCTTGATGATCATTTCTGAACTGCTTCTGCAAAAATCGCCATAAAAACCGCCTAAATCATTGATTTAGGCGGTTTTGTTTGTCAATAAGTAATTGGTGAGAAAAATTAACTAACCAATTACCGATACTCTAATTAAGCAATATCTTCGCGTTCAATGTATGAAAACAAAAATGCGAAAATAACTGCTGGTAAAACCAAGCCAGTTAGGGGAACGAAAACAGAAGGTAAAAAGGAGGAATAAGCCAAAATAGTAGGCAAAAATGAACTTGACATAGAATTAAAGTCCTGTAAAGTCTTACTACAATTCAAATTGAGCTTACTGCAAAACCCTCCCTAATTTGCCGAATGATCAAGATTTTTAACACAGCTTTTTACATTCCCAACATTTCATCCAGTTCTATGGTTGGTAAATTAGGAGGAATTACTGTCTTAATAATCGTGAATTTGTCGCTTTCCTGCTGAGTAGTCTGATCAAGAGCGATCGCCGATAACCGGATTTCTAAGCAGCCAAAAGGAACTTTGAGGTAAATTGCCGTTTCTTCCTCTCCCCAAGCATTAGAACGTAAATCTGATAGAATATGTGGTCCATCCAGGAGACTCCGAGTTTGGTAATCTTCCACCCATAACTTCACAGCCACTACAGATGCAACTTCGGGTATTGTTACACGCACCATTACAGATGTACCAGCAACAAGTTCACCCTCTGGTAAAGACAATTGGGGAGTTGGTAAAGACTCCATGATCACGCCAGATTTCTCCGGTGTAGCTTTATCCTCCAGGACAAGAGAATAATTATGGTCATCTATAGCTTCATCACCCAAGCTATCCCCATCCTCTCTCACCACCAGATCATCTATAACTATTTCTTGTGACAACCATCCCGGCTGGGTTGTGGTTGGACTGGTGACAGTGACTATTTCCGGTTGATTAAGTTCTAAGAGAAGATTGTCAGCAATAGAATCTACCTGAGTTGCTATTTCCTCATCAGCATCCTTGTCTAAGGATTCTTCGGAAACAGCTTCAATTAATAAGTATCCTTGGCTGTCTACCCATTGTTGTAAGCGAGGGGAATCCTCCTGAACATCAACTAGATTCAATTCCCCATCCTGGGAAATTAAGTAATTTTCCTGAGAATCAACTGTATTTAATTCCTCATCTGCGATCGCGAAGCGCTGCTGCAAGCCCTTCGCCTCCGCCACAATTTCCGCGATCAATTCTGCATAGTATGTGTCCTCCACCATAGACTCATCAGCCTGCGGCAAATCATCAATTGGTGATTCCGGTATTTTTACTGGTGAAGCCCCTACAATGGGTAAACGTGGCGATTTATTCACAGGTGCTAATTCTGTCTCGGCAACATCCAACTGATCAATGATTCTTTCCCCGGAAGTTCCCTTAACCTGCAACCGTTTCAAGTAAGGTAAAGTAGTTTTAACTGGTTTAATTACCAACTTTTTCAAATCAATTGGATGAATAGCCAGGGTTTTTGCCAGAGAGTCTGGTGGTGAATCAGTAGTAATCTCAGTCCTGGGATTTTGAGGTAAATTTGGTAATTGTGGTGAAAAAACTTTCAAGGATACCAGAGGTTTAATCCGGGGTGGTAAAGGTCGGTTTGGAGAAGGTTTTAAAATGTGAAACTGGGCTAAATTTGGCGTTTTGGCTACATTAAAAAGTTCTAATCGAATTTTAACAGAGGGCTGAGGTTTAACTGGTGGATTTGTTTCTGGTAAATTTTGACGAAAATGGGATGGGAAGGTTTGTATTGCTAGTAATTCAGTGACATCGGCTGTAATCGTAAAGCTATGATTAGCTAAGAGTATGACCTCACCAACATCAGTTAATGCACCATATAAGTTAATATCTGCTAAAAGTAACTTAGATTCACAGTTGAGGGGAATATTAATCAAACTACTAAAACCAAAAGGTAAGACTTGATTTGTTAATGGCTGCTGAATCCGGTTGAGAATTTTTGATTCTAAAGGCGATCGCAAGGTAATTTCTAGCCGAAGTTGGCAAAGTCCCCCCAGGGAAAATCCTGCATTTGTCAGATTCTCCATTTCATTTACTTCCACATCACCATGAATCGTAAAATTGTCCCCCCAAGGAACAATATAAGTATCTTGATCTAAACTCAGATTCAGTAGTAGAGGTGGTGGTAAAATCGGCGCATTTTCAATAGTCTCCTCATCTAGTAAGGGTTCATCTTCAGGTACAGCTAAATCTAATAAGTTTTGTAAAATCTCCTCGGTTGGTTCCCCCTTAAACCAGACTGGAGTACCGTGATTCATCACAATACTGACTTCAGTATCAGCATCCACAGCCAGATCAGATTCCTCAACCAGTTGAGGAGGCAGCGCAGCACTAGTTTCTAGGGGTGATACGTGAATCATCAGGGTACATTGCCAGGACTGCCCCAGCATATCTGACATAATATCTCCAGAACATCGTAATTCCCAAATCCCTGGTTTAAACTGGGTAAAAGGAATTACAGCCATCAGTCCTTCACTATTAGTCCGGCGCGATCGCTTGAGAAGTCTCCGTTTTGGTGGAACTTCATCAATAGATATATGGGTAACTCGCACATCAACATCCGTATTATTCAGCCCAGAACGAGCCAAAATTCGGTAATTACCTGCCCAAATCTTCAAATTTGACGACTCCAAGGTGCGCCAAGTATGATCCCCCTGTTTCTGTATCAGAAATTGCCAGTTTTCCATTATCAACAAAGCCTAAACCTAAGAGCAGCCAATAAATATTTTGCATTAACCTGCTTGTCAGTTTAACCCAGCTATCTTCTCTTAACCTAAGTTACCTGAGTTCGACATAAGATAATTTTTGGAAAACTGCCCCAAATATGAGTCTCAAACCCTTATGATCTCGTTGAAAAAATCATAACTCTGTTCGCGTAGCGTCTCCGAAGGAGAAACTCCTAACACCGAACTCAGCTTAAGTTAATATCTGGTTGTCAGTCACCAAACCTGTAGGGGTTTCCCCGCCCTGAATTGTATTACATTCGACCGAACACTTCTTGAACAGCATCAACTTTCATTTAAGTTCATAGCAACTTATAGCGATCTTGATAGTAAGCCACTATCTGCTTAAACCTTTCCCGACTTTTCGCGTCGGCAGTCGGTGTCCATGAAACCCATAAGGCAGAAACTTGACTTTGGTTGTAATCAAACTCCACAGATGTTTGTGGAATTAATCCCACTTCCACACCGAACACCTGACGCAGATGCGCCGCCATTTCCCGATATACAGCCAAAGGTAAACCAGTAAATGCTATTTGCTCTTGTAAATTCATAGCTATGAAGCCGCCCCCACAGGATTTACCATCGGCTGCATCACCGCAGCTGTAGTCGCTGGTTTAGACACTTTCATTGGTTGTTCCCCTACTTGTTTGGCAACTTCCACACCGTATTGTTCCAAAATCACAGTCGGATTAGCACCTTTGTCCATTTCAATCCGTTTTACCAACACCCCATTCACCAGTCTTTGTCCTGGTTGTACATATCTACTAGTTGGCTCATCCGGTACTTGCACAATTGCTTGAGGGACTTTACCAATTAAAATTACACCAGTCACAATTACAGCTTTAGCCGTTTCTGGTTGTGGCACTGGTGGTAATATCGTCTTCAGCTTAGGAGACGGTACAGATCCAGCCAAAACCCTAGGTAAAACTGGTCTTATCAAGGGTTTTCTAGGGATCTGTAATGGTTTTTTCCCTAACAAAATTGCTGGTTTAGTTGCTATTGTTTTTATTGGTTTTGGTGCGACTGGTTTTGGCTGAGTTGCTGTAGGTAAAAGGGGTAATTTAGGAACAGGAATTTTCTCGCCAGGGAGCTTAGTTCTTGTCACACCTATTGACTCTACAATTTGCCCAAAAGGATCAGTTCTTCCTTTCTGTACTACCAACAACCGCTCCGTACCATTTGTTGGTTGAATCAAACTGTCAACTGAACCAGGACTCACGGGTAGTTTACTAGATAGAAGAGGATTATTAAAAGGTTGAGTCAAAGATGGTGGCTGTGCCGGTTTTGGAGTAGTTACTTGAAGACCAGGATTTGATTGAGGAGTGGCAGGATTAGTAGCTGTTGGTGGTTCACCTATAGTACATCCAGTAAGTACCAAGGTTGTTAAAATAGCTGCGGCAGCAATATGGGAATTTTTACTCATTAGCTGTTCTTAAAAACTATAGGAAAGTTTGTTTATCGCCTTTGTACTTAATCGTGTTATACTATGTCGCTGATCAGCCCCTGTTTTAGACCACAGGCTTAATTCTGTCTTCTTTATAACCTAAATTTTGATATTTCGGAATCCTATTCCATAACTAATCTTCTGTCGCACCAACCATAATTTTTTTCAACAAGTCTAAGCCTTTTTTTACTTGACGAGAAACTGTCACAACACTAATGCCTAAATATGCTGCCACTTGTTTTTGAGTTAGATCGTACAAGAATACACACTCAACAACCTCACGAGTCCGTTTTTCTAACTGAATCATAGCTTGTTGTAAACGAATTTGGTCTTCTTGGGCTAGTTGAAAACTGCGATATTTGCTATCTGGAACTAATTCCCCCAAACAAGTAGAACCTTCTTCCCCATCTTGTATGGGGACATCCAAACTCAAAGGGGCGCGGTTAATCCAGGCTAATTTAATTTCTTGCCATTCACTTAGAGAAATTTGCAATGCCACAGCTAATTCCCTATCAGTAGGTTGGCGATGATATTGTTCACGGAGAGAACGGGAAATTCCAACAGCTTGTTGTTGTAGCGCTAACCACCGTCTGGGGATTCTGACAGTTACACCTTTATCTCGCAGATAGTGTTGAATTTCACCCCGAATGTAGGGCATCGCATAGGAACTAAAAGCATTACCCTTAGCAAGTTCAAATTTCTCAATTGCTCTAATTAAACCTATACAGCCTACTTGAATAAGATCCTCATAGCTCTCATTGCACTGATTAATCCAATAATGTGCTTCCTTCCTGACTAGTCCCAAATTGAGTTGTACTAGTTGATTGCGGACTCTTTCTGAAGGGGATTGCTGATACTCCCGCAACAACTGTGAGATTTCATGTTTCAGTTCATTAATATTTGTTTCGTTGGTAGTTGTATTAGTCATAACAGTTTCATTTTTAAACAAGTAAATTGGGTATATAGTCGGTTTTAAACTAGCTGCGATCGCAGTTTTTTTCTTGCTTTTGAGACGTTGCCCGTGTTCCGTTTTCCCGGATAAACTGCTGTAAAAATTTCAGTCAAAAAAAGATGTTTTTTCGTGCTACCCATCTCAAAAACAGTGTCATTATTTCAATTTCATGTTTTTAAACATGAGTTTTTTCTGTTCCCTGTGAATCAAATAGTCTGAGTATGTTTCCTAATTTATTAAACAACTATTATGGACTTAAAATATACAATTAGCTATCTAATATTAAACCGGGATTGTACCTAATTTAACTAATTAATCATGAGATTTGTTTATAGGTCTTGGGAATTAAAGATAGTTGATGATTATCAAGCTTGGGGCTGCGATTATTTTTGTTTATCTGCCGCCTTCTTTTGATTAACTAAGTAAAGTAATGTTACGCAATTAAATAATTAAGTTCATCTCAAACCCGAAAACATAAAAATAAAATTTTAGGTCAATAAATTTACACAAATAGTCAAAAGTCAAAACGAAGACAGTATAGCCTTTTTAACGATTTAGAATGGTTGGTTTATTTATGCCGTGTTGTACTAGTTTTCCCAGAACAATACCTTGTCCATTTTTTGTAGGTCGGGTTAAGCGACAGCGCAACCCGACGCTCATGTTGGGTTATGGCTATGGCTTCTACGTCGCCACGCAAGCTATCGCCACACTATGGTTAACGCCACGCTCCGCGAACGTGAACATACCTCAATCCAACCTACAAATCAAGACCTTTTTTCGATTTGGACAAGGTATTGCCAGAAAAAACCAAGATGCACTCAGCTATTAGTGTGCATCTTGGTTGAGGTAATTACCACAAATAAATTCTTGTGACTTCTGAATTCATCTTCAACATCATAGAGGTATATTAAGTTACTAAGTTGCTAAAATATTTATGCAGTATACGCTCCTATGATGTTGTATTAATATTTAGGAAAGGGGTTCAATACGTGCATAGAACAAACCACGAATCTTCACTTCTTTCGGTTCACCTGCACCTAAATCTGTATCCGAAGGTTGTTCACTTTCAAAAGTCCCAGCGATTTCACCAGAAGTATTGTCTACTTTGGCTACTTGTAAGGAAATTTTACCTGTGAGAATTTCTGCACGTTTGACGTTAGTACGGGTCAATTCTTCATTATCAGATCCGGCCGGTAAAGCTACAGCGTTATCATAGCCACTCACAACACCACGACCTTTAGGATCTAAGAAAGCAGCGCCACGATAGGAAGGTACTTTAAAAGTTCCTTCAAAATCAGTGGATGTATTGATGCTAGTTAAATTAGGTTGTGTTTGTGCAACTAAGTTTTTGATGGTAAATAAGAAGGGTACTAGTTCACCGCCGGGAAGTTTAACTGTGATAGCTTGGAAGTCCAGACCATCTTCTTCCTTAAAGGTTAAGCTATTGTCTGCATTGCTGGTTAGCTGACCTTGTACTTGGTCAATGGTAGAAGTATATCTAGTCATAACTTTACCAGGGACAAATTCGGCAACTTGACGTTTGTTGGCAGGTTCTTCTTTGACAAAGAAACTAGTTGGTTCTAAACAAAGTTCTTTGATGCTATATTTCACGCTAGGATCAATAGCAATTGAACCACGACTAGTTTCTGCTAGTTGGGGACATTTGTTAGCCAAGCCGGTGCCGCGAATTTGTTCGTAAGTGAGGACATCACGGACGCTGGTGGAAGGTTCATCACTGCAAGCGGTGATTAGCCCTAAGCATAGAGCCAAGAAAGCAACAATTAAAGCGCGATACCTCATGGTTAACCTCAATCTCAAAAATTAATATCTAAGTTGTCAAACTGCTTTGCTAAACGTACTTAAACGCATTGCGTCTCTGAGTCTAGAATTCAAACCATAGACTAAGCAGTGAACCGCATCCATTTGCGATTATGTATGTGTTGCCAGTACACACAATAAACGTATTTGGATAAGGAAATTAGCCAGATCATACGACTTTTTTTAACTCAAAATCAAAGCGCTCTAGTGGTTAAATTTGGCTGTTGTCTAGCACAAATCATGGAAAAGCCTTCTCTACCTTACCATCAAGGATTCTCATTACCTGAGAATAGTGAGAAAGTTATATATTCAGGAGATACGGGTGCAGGCCCTGCACCCATTCAGGAGTCAGAAGTGCTGGATGGCTTTTGACTTAATGTTTGTCCCTGATTCCAGTGCATACCGCCATATCTGACTCTTTTGTTGATCAATTTAGGGACTTTTCCAGTATCGTATTAGTTTTATGGAGTAAAACGTTCCATGAACCATGATCAAAATTGTGCATCTGGGGATTTGTCCTGCCAGCTACAGGCGATTTCCGGTGCGGTTAAAGATGTAGCTCAGAACTGTGAAGGAGATGTGATTGCATTATTAGCTTTGTTACGTCATTTAGAAATGTTGCACAAAGAAATTCGGGATGGGGTGTTTCAGGAAAATTTGCCGACTAATCGCCAAAGATTATACTCGCTGCTGCGAGATATTGAGTCTGAGGGGGGTTGGCCTTATATTGGGCGAATGCGAGTACAAGCTTTGTTAGCAAATTTGTCGGAGGCGGTTAGTAATGAAGATGCTCTTCCTAACTATACTCATGATGTTTTCAACATTGATCACTCACTAGAATATAGCAGGGAACAGGGAACAGGGAACAGGGAACAGAGTTAAAAATCCTTGGGTGTATGGTTTTTAGGTAAATTCTGTATCTCATTCAAGTGCATACCGCTACCGCTATAGTTCAATTTATTTTGTAGATTGGATGGATATTCATAAGAGGTTGACATGGCTGGGATATTATCAGTTTCTCGAACAAATTTAGCTAAACGCCGCCAAAAATTACGCCGGCAGCGACAACTCAAAATTCTTCAGGCTATTTGGCGTACACTTGCTGTAACTGGATTTGCTGCGGTTTTATTCTGGGGAGCAGTCCAACCGATGTGGGTGTTAAAGGATTCGGGGCAAATAGTGATTAAATCTGGTGGTCAAGTTTTGACGCAAAAGGATATTTATTCATTGTTGGGGTTGTCGTCTCCCCAGTCTTTATGGCGAGTTGAACCTGCCCTGATTGCTGATTCTTTAAGAAAACAACCGAATATTGCCCAAGCTACGGTTAGCCGTCGTTTATTGCCTCCTGGTTTAATTATTGAAATCCAGGAACGAATACCAGTGGCGATAGCTCAAGTAACTGAAGATCAAAGGATAACTAGTTGTGTGCTGAATCCGGATTTTACGGGTAAGTCGGCTGAGGTTAAGTCTTGTTTACAAAATAGCGGTACGGCTAACAAACAAAATGAACTAGGTTTGTTAGATGCTAGTGGCCTATGGATGCCTTTATCAGGCTATATCTCCATTAGCCCCAAGTCCAAATTACCTCGACTCATAGTCATTGGGGCGATCGCCCAATACAAGCCATTCTGGACGCAACTTTATGAAGCTATCAGTAGCAGTTCTCTCCAAGTGACAGAAATTAATTTTCAAGATCCTACAAATTTAATTTTGAAAACTGAATTAGGAAATGTGCATTTAGGTAGCCCTAGCAATAGATTGACTGAACAAATTCAAGCACTTGTCCAAATGCGCCATTTACCAAATAAAGTTAATTTTAGTAATATAGATTACATTGATCTCAAAAATCCTGCTGTTCCATTAGTACAAATGAATCAAAGAAAATCAGGTTTAGTGATCAAAAAATCAGACTTACCGAACAAAACACCAATCCGTTGAAAATCAACATTTTTGCCTTCTACATCCCTCTGCTGTATGTCTAGCTGAGCAGACAAATCATCTAAGTTAGTAACTTCAGTTGCTAATTTTATATTTTTGTAAATTAGTTATATATTGTACATATAGATATGAGATTTTTTAGCCATTAGTTAAAAAACCATATCAGAGGTTGTAAACTTAGTAACTAAAAAATATTCATCGAAAAACGTCGGGAGGTTATCAAAAATTATTACTAGTATGAAACTCTATCAAACAGTTAATAACCAGTTGAATATCTGCTATCAAGCAGTTCCAACAGATTGGAATCCACAGATAGGCTTGTTATAGTGGGTTCTGTCGAGTTCTCTTAGTTAACGCTATTGTTGAAGTAATCTGTTGCTGATAAAAAGTTATGAGATAAATAAATGTCTATACTTTTTAGAACTATTCTTTTTAAGAATAGGGGGGAGTCAGCAATATCAGGAGTTGATACAGGGGGAGTCACATACAGCAGGAGTCAGGAGTCAGCAGTAAAACTGGCTTTGTGTATAGGTTTAAATTTAGATTTTGTACCTCCTAACTACCCAATCTGCTGTAAGTCAGGAATCATTGAGTATAACCCTGTGATCAACAGAGTTTCATAATCAGTTGATGTCCTAACTATCTTGGCAGTTGCTATATCATCAACTGTAAAGCTAATCAACAATCCACAAATAAAAGAGTTGGAAGGCAAGGGGCTGAATATCTGACTCGACAACTGAGGTTTTATACCTTTTTCACGGACAAATTACCACATCTTACCTGCCATCATGTAGGCTGGGAAATAGTAAAAAAAATAAAATCCGCTGCCAAGATAAATTTTGGCAATTCGTTGACTATTAGGTGAATTACACCGAAAAAAGTCGTTTATATACCTTTCACAAATCTAATGACACTTGATAATAACCAAGGGCTGCCTAATAACTCTCAAACTCCAGGACAACTAGGGTTCTCCCAGTCCGTGAACTCAAATAATCCCTTTAGTAACTCTGGGCTAAATTTTGCCCAAGCTAAGGATAGCAAGAGAATTTCTCCTGAAAATAGCGGTATTGGTGAAATTGTGCCAGGCCGTGTTGCTAATATTAAGGTGATAGGTGTCGGTGGTGGTGGTGGTAATGCTGTCAACCGCATGATTGAGTCTGATGTGTCCGGTGTTGAGTTTTGGTCAATTAACACTGATGCTCAAGCTTTAACTTTAGCGGGCGCTCCTAGTCGCTTGCAAATTGGACAAAAATTAACTAGAGGACTAGGTGCGGGGGGAAATCCGGCGATTGGTCAAAAGGCGGCGGAAGAATCCCGTGATGAAATTGCTACTGCTTTAGAAGGCGCAGATTTGGTATTCATTACCGCTGGTATGGGTGGTGGTACAGGTACAGGTGCAGCCCCAATTGTGGCAGAAATAGCCAAGGAAATGGGCGCTCTTACTGTTGGTGTGGTGACTCGTCCATTTATTTTTGAGGGGCGCAGACGCACCAGCCAAGCAGAACAAGGGATTGAAGGCTTGAAAAGTCGGGTAGATACCTTAATTATTATTCCCAATAACAAATTGTTGGAAGTCATTCCTGAACAAACTCCTGTGCAAGAAGCTTTTCGCTATGCCGATGATGTGTTGCGTCAAGGTGTGCAAGGAATTTCTGATATTATTACTATTCCTGGATTGGTCAACGTTGACTTTGCTGATGTGCGGGCTGTGATGGCTGATGCGGGATCGGCTTTGATGGGAATCGGTGTGAGTTCGGGCAAGTCTAGAGCTAGAGAGGCAGCGATCGCTGCAATTTCTTCACCTTTGTTAGAATGTTCCATTGAGGGAGCTAGAGGAGTTGTCTTTAATATCACTGGTGGTAGTGATCTAACCCTTCATGAAGTTAATGCTGCGGCGGAAACCATCTATGAAGTCGTTGATCCTAATGCCAATATTATTTTTGGGGCGGTAATTGACGACAGACTCCAAGGAGAAGTCAGAATTACTGTAATTGCAACTGGATTTACAGGTGACATCCAACCTCCATCAGCACAAACTGTAGTTACCCCTAGAGTTGTCACACCCACTCCCACAACTACCAGAAGACCCTCACCACTACAACAACCTGTCAATAACCCCAGTCCAGTTGTAGAACAACCAAAGGAAAAACCTTCCTTGGATATCCCCGATTTTCTGCAAAGACGACGGACACCACCAAAAAATTAAATGCTAGTAGATATGAGATTTTAGATTAAATTCACGGTCTCAGTTGAGGCTGCTGTATACAAGTTGTTAGTTATCAGTTCTTAGGAGTTCAGGAGTTCAGGAGTTCAGGAGTTGGAAGGAAGAAGAAAGGAAAGTAAATAAATTAACTAATACCCCCGTCCCCTGCTCCCTGCTCCCTGCCCCCCCCTGCCTTATTTCTTGGCTTCTACCCATTGAATGACCTGATGGGCGAGGTGAGTACCATTAAGACGGTCAATTTCCCGGATGCCTGTGGGACTCGTGACATTAACTTCCGTTAGATAGCCACCAATTACGTCAATACCCACGAAAATTAAGCCATCTTGCCGGAGTTTTGCGGCTAAATGGCGGCAAATTTCCTGTTCTCTTGGGGTAATAGTGGTTTGAGCAACTGTGCCACCTGTGGCCATGTTATTCCGAAAATCACTACCACTGGAAAGGCGATTGAGCGCACCTATGGGTTCACCATTGAGTAAGATAATCCGTTTATCTCCCTCCTTGGCTTGGGGTAAATAGTTTTGTACCATCACGGGAACTTGACCTTGGAGCGTGCTAAGTTCGATAATGGAATTAAAATTGCGATCGCCTGATTGTAAAAATAAAATTCCCTCTCCAGCTTTATTCCCCAGCGGTTTGAGAATTGTTGCTTCTTTCGCTTCCACAAACTGGCGAATTACTTGTTTGTTAGCGCTGACAATCGTTTCGGGAATACATTCCCTAAATTGCAGAGCATACATTTTTTCATTAGCATCACGAATCCCTGCGGGATCATTGATCACTAGGGTTTTATTTTGGTCAATATAATCCAGAATATAAGTAGCATAAAGATAAGCATCATTAACAGGTGGGTCTGTCCGCATCAATACGGCATCCATTGTTTCCAAAGGAGTAAAGGCACTAGGGCTTAAGTTAAACCAAGGATTAACCGCTAACCAACGTCCTTCTACTAACTCCAGGGGAACAAGTTCTACCTGCTGCAAAACAGCCCAAGCTTTACCATCAATCACACTCAGCAAATTTGCCTGAGTTATCCAAATTTCGTGTCCTAGAATTTGCGCTGCTTCCATCAAAGCAACACTAGTATCATGGCATGGATCAAGCCGATGGATGGGATCAATAATAAAAGCTAGTTTCACTCTTTATACCTCTTTTATCTACGAGTTTTAATATTAAATATCCTCTTAAAGATCCCCGACTTCTTTCCTACATTTTTCTCGGAGATGATTAAATTAATTTTAGAAGTCGGGGATCTGATCCACAATATTTCAAGAAACTAGTAGTTCGTCAAATTTATTTTGACGGGTAATGATAGGAAAAAACTTCTGTTTTCCCTCCCCTACTCCTCCTACCCCCTCTTCTCCCCCTACTTGCCTTTACCCGTCATTTTTGGATTGACAGACTACTAGTACAACACGGCGTAAATAGGGTTTGCTGAAAAAGTTATCTGTGAGGGTTAGGAGTCAGGAGTCAGGAGTCAGGAGTCAGGAGGAAGAATTAGAAAGATATAAGAATAGTCTCAAATTCCAGAAAGTGATAGGTTTTTAATGGTTTCAATGCTTATT
>NZ_JAQMSE010000236.1:0-18032 GCF_028330045.1 Aphanizomenon sp. CS-733/32 | reverse complement strand
TCTCTAACAACAATCCTGAAAATCCTCAAATCCTGAAAATCCTGATTCAGACAATATTGCTTATTAAATATTCAAATCAAAATCCTTCCCATTCCCAAAAATCTCCAACAACAATCCTGTTAATCCTCAAATCCGCTAAATCCGTGTTCAGACAATATTGTGCTTAAAAGCCACAGCAAAACGTTCAATTCCCGCCAAATCAGCATGAATAGAAATATTGCCATAATTCCCATTACTTACCAATAATTCCCGCACCATTGACCCCTGTCCTGCCATCATTTCAATTAACCACAGCCCCCCAGGACGCAAATAATCAGGGGAAACATTAATTAAATGACGAATATAGTCTAAACCATCCTTACCACCATCTAAAGCTAAATGGGGTTCATGTTTCACCACTTCCGGCTGTAAAGTTAAGACCGTATCACTAGGAATATAGGGTGGATTTGATACCATACCACTAAACTGACCCTTGAGAGATTCTAGAGGTTGCCACCAAGAACCCTGATAAAATTGAATCCGTTCCCCAAAACCCAAATTTTCAGCATTGGTTTGAGCTACGGCTAAAGCAGCCGGACTAATATCTACAGCATGAATCATCGCATCTGTCAAGACTTCAGCTAAACCGATGGATATCGCCCCACTACCCGTCCCCAAATCCGCCCAATGTCCTGCTTTCACCTCATCATTAGCCGCAGCTACAGCCAAATCAATCAATATCTCTGTTTCTGGTCTAGGAATTAAAACCGCATTGGATACCGTGAGTTGAAACTTTCGCCAAGCCGTCATTCCCGCAATATACTGCACCGGTAAACGGTCATCTAATCGCCTTTGCCACAACTGCTCTAAGTCAGTTAAAGACAATTCTATGGGGATTTCCTGCCATGTTTTGAAAGACTCCAAACGCAGCGCCAAGCGGTCTAAATTAGCTATTGTTAATAATAGCCAATCTACCTCCATTGGGGATATATCCGCAGCTAGAGCCGCTTGAATTGCGGTTTTTCGCCACAGCCAAAGTTCTAATCCAGAAACCTTATAATTTGGCTTTAACATTTCAGGAGGTAAAAATAATTGTCTATTTCTTGGGTTGAGCGGGAACTATAGAACGAATAAATTCTAGTGATTCCCGTGAAGGAAACAAGAAAATTTTATTAGTGCTGGGATCATTACTACTACTAAGTGTGTCAATCACTCTATACAGATCTAATACCTGAATTTCTGTATTAGCAGCCTCCTGTGGTTTAGCCTTTTTAAATTCTTCTAAAAGAGCCACTGCTTGTTCTTTATCAAAATAGAAAGGAATTAATCGCTCCTTTCCTGCTTGTCCTTTGGGAATTGTTAAATAGCTATTGTTTTGCTTAAATTTTGGCACAAACAAAGGAATACCATCAAATTTTTTGTCTGTTTCACCGCTGCTATTCAGCATGGTTATTGCCTGATCTACCTGTTGTTTACTAGGAACTAAGCTAAAAATGACATTAGAGTCTTTCTTCTTATTATTTTCCACAACTAATTTATAGTATTCTGCTAAAGAAACAGGTGTGATTTGGATAGTGCTTGCTAACTGAGGATTTTCTTTTTTTAGTCGCTGTTCTAGAAAAGATTGAGCATCCTTTTTGCTCAGAAAAAAGCCTATCTGGGAAATAGTCTTGGATTGATTTTTCCTAGAGATAACTACAAATTCTCCTTTGGTATTAGTTAGTGTAAAAACGGGTACTTCTTGTAAAGTTTTTACTACTTGCTCCTGTGGTAAAGCAAAGGCTGGGAGATTATTGATTCCCAATACGCCCCCAAACATCACACTACCGGCTAAACCCAATGTCAAGCCCCAACGTACCAATAATTTCATGATCACTCCTCACCTCAATAATTTCATTCAATGCCAACAATTAGACGAATTGTCAGATTTATATACCAATACAGCAGATTGAGTAGTTAGGAGGTACAAAATCTAAATTTAAACCTATACACAAAGTCAATTTTACTCCTGACTCCTGACTCCTGCTGTCACTAGTTTTAGTTATATAGCAGACCATTCTACAAAAAACTTATGGTAGCTATTTGGTATCAACTATCAATTCTCGAAATACGACTTTGTCAAACCTTTTGGTGGTGATGATATTATCACCTCTAGAAACTGAATATACGCATTAAAGTTATTTTGTTTTTATTTTTGCTGGGCTATTCATTTCCATTATCCCACCCCAAAGCCTGAAAACCCCATTATATGTCTTCTCTAGGAAGAAAGAAGAATATCCTGATGTTTTGCCATTCTATCCTGTGTTTAGTGACGATCTGATTATATCTAACGTTCCAAAAACCGATTGATAAGGTGTGTGGCGGTTTTGGGAGGTTACAATTTATGCCAGTTACTGGGTCATTATATGGTTTAAATCAAAATATAACATTGATACTATTCTCATCCAAGAATGAAACAAAAATTTATCCATGAATCTTAAAAACGTACAAAAGTTATAGTTAAACAACAACAATTAACGACAGTCAGATTTTAGAAGCCACCGGAAGTGGGAAAATAAAATCATGCCAAAAGAAGACCTAAAGAGGAAAAGCCGATAATATGCACTTGAGTGAAATTACCCATCCTAACCAGTTGCATGGTTTGTCAATTCGGCAGTTGCAACAAATTGCCCGTCAAATTCGTGAGAAGCACTTACAAACCGTAGCCGCCTTTGGAGGGCATTTGGGTCCTGGCTTGGGAGTTGTCGAATTAACACTAGGACTTTACCAAACCCTAGATTTAGATCGGGATAAAGTTATATGGGATGTAGGACATCAAGCTTATCCCCACAAATTAATTACCGGACGCTACAGTAATTTCGATACTCTCCGGCAAAAGGATGGCGTTGCAGGTTATCTCAAACGCTGCGAGAACAAATTTGATCATTTTGGCGCAGGACACGCTTCTACAAGTATTTCCGCCGCATTAGGGATGGCTTTAGCCCGCGACTTAAAAGGGGAAAAATTTAAAACCGTTGCTGTGATTGGTGATGGGGCTTTAACAGGGGGTATGGCGCTAGAAGCCATTAACCACGCTGGACACCTCCCGAAAACTAATCTGCTGGTGGTTCTCAATGACAATGAGATGTCAATTTCTCCCAATGTGGGGGCGATTCCTCGTTATCTGAATAAAATGCGTCTGAGTCCGCCAGTGCAGTTTCTCTCCGATGGGATTGAGGAACAGTTAAAACATCTGCCTTTTGTGGGTGAATCTATTTCTCCAGAACTGGAACGCATTAAGGAAGGAATGAAGCGGTTAGCAGTCCCCAAGGTCGGCGCTGTTTTTGAAGAATTGGGCTTTACTTACATGGGTCCAGTTGATGGGCATAATTTAGAGGAATTAATTGCCACATTCCAACAAGCACACCAAATTACTGGCCCGGTTTTGGTTCATGTAGTCACAACTAAGGGTAAAGGCTATGAACTGGCGGAAAAAGACCAAGTCGGCTACCATGCCCAAACTCCCTTTAATTTAGCCACTGGGAAGGCGATTCCCTCTAGTAAACCTAAACCCCCTGCTTACGCTAAGGTATTTTCTCATACCTTAGTAACACTGGCGGAACAAAATCCTAAAATCGTGGGTATTACGGCGGCAATGGCTACTGGTACAGGCTTAGATAAACTACAAGCTAAACTACCTCATCAGTATATTGATGTGGGAATTGCCGAACAACACGCCATTACCTTGTCTGCTGGTTTAGCCTGTGAAGGTATGCGTCCTGTCGCTGCTATTTATTCCACTTTCTTACAACGTGCCTTTGACCAAATTATTCACGATGTTTGTATTCAAAACCTCCCCGTATTCTTCTGTTTAGATCGGGCAGGGATTGTTGGGGCTGATGGTCCAACTCACCAAGGGATGTATGATATTGCTTATCTGCGTTGTATTCCGAATATTGTGGTCATGGCCCCCAAGGATGAGGCGGAATTACAACGGATGGTTGTGACTGGGATTAATTACACAGATGGACCGATTGCGATGCGTTTCCCTCGTGGTAATGGTCACGGTGTCCCCTTAATGGAGGAAGGCTGGGAATCTCTGGAAATCGGGAAGGGGGAAATTCTCCGTCAAGGTGATGATGTGTTGATTGTCGGCTATGGTACGATGGTTTACCCAGCAATGCAAGCGGCGGAAATTCTCAGCGAACATGGGATTGAGGCAACTGTAATTAATGGTCGTTTTGTGAAACCTTTGGATACTGAGTTGATTTTACCTTTGGCTAAACAAATTGGCCGGGTTGTGACTTTGGAAGAAGGTTGTTTAATGGGTGGCTTTGGTTCTGCTGTGGCTGAGGCTTTACTTGATGCTGATGTTGTTGTCCCTGTGAAGCGGATTGGTGTTCCTGATATTTTGGTAGATCATGCTACGCCAGATCAATCTTTTGCTGAGTTGGGTTTGAGTAGTCCTCAAATTGCGGAAAGTATTTTACAAGCTTTCTTTAAGAAGGAATTAGCTGGTGTGAAATAGTTTTTATTGTCTGAATCAGGATTTTCAGGATTTAAGGATTTTCAGGATTTAATTATTTGGCGTTGATGAATAAAAGTATGAATTCGTCTCACGCAAAGGCGCAAAGACTAAGAGGTTGAGAAATGGAATTTTTGATGTTGATACCTCAATTCAACAACGCCAATTATTTTGTATGTATTTCCTGATCCTGTTTATCCTTTTATCTTGGGTATCCTGATTCTGATGTTGATTGGCTTGATGTGGGGAGTTTAGTGCAATAACTATTTCTAGCATAAACCGACCACAAACTACAAAGAGAAAAATAACTCATATAAAGCTAAATTCCGTTCTTTTTTGACAACTAATTCTTGATTAGCTAATCGTTGACGAAGTTATAAAAATAATTTACCTTCTGCATCAACTTTTGATTTAAGTTTTATTTGCATATCATTAACTCCTTAATATCTTTCATTATTATATTACTAATTTTCAGAAAATAATGCTTCTACCGCCACCCTTATGTAATAAGATATTAATTTAATTTTCGTAGGTTGGATAGAACGAAGACCAAACCCAACAACATCCCCGAAATGTTGAGTTTTCTCAACCCAACCTACTACTAAGTAGGTAGGCAAAAATAAATAGAACTATGTTAAGTAAGTTAACAGATTTTGAAATTGGCTCGTAGTTAGGGCTTTAGCCCTACTTTCAGGTCTAAAGACCTGACTACAAACCTTTAATTATTTACGTTACTCTACTTACACCGTTAATAATTGTTTGACAGCAGCATTAAGAGGGTGTTTGAAAAGTCTAATTTATTACTTGCAAGGGCGACTAGAAGTCGCAGCTACACAGACGAAACCCACCTTCGTGGGTTCAAAGGCCTTGATTTTTCCTTAGTCCACGCAGGTGGACTTTGTTTGTGTAGTAGCGATTTCTAATCGCCGGAAACTTTTCAAACATCCTCTAATGATTTTTTCGCTCTCTGTTTGAGTTTGTGTTAGTTTGGTTTCTAGTTCATCACATAGTTTCATTAATTTATCTACTTTGGAAACTATGCGTTTTTGTTCATTAAGTGGTGGGAGAGGAATAATAGCATCAGCAATGCGTTTGATTGCTAATTTTGGTTGTGCCTGTTGATTGGTCTTATCTTTGAATTGCTGTTGAACTATATTAGAACTAAGTACCGGAAGAAAATATTTTTTATTTAAACCTCGAAATACAATTTTTGCCGCATTTTCTGTTAAATTCATTTTATTGAAAAGTTCAGGAACTTCTCCTACTTGTCCAATAGTTCCTGCTATAGTGATATATAAATCATCGCGCTCAATAATATATTTTTTTATTGGCTGATACACATTATCATCTATATATTTTAGTCCATTATCCATAATAGTTCCATTCTTCATATTAGTTCAGGACTTACGCAACCGGCACATTGGTAGGGTGCGTCAGACTGCATAAATCCTACCAATAAACAGATTTTTGATACCTGACGCACCCTACAACAGATGTTTAGTGTGACACTTGCGTAAGTCCTAATATTGTAAATTTTTGTAAAATTGATGTCTTCAAGACTAGAAACCTGCTAATTACATGACTAAACTAAAAACTAAGTGCATCTGTACTGTTAACAATCAAAATTGTAAATGTGGCACTATAGCCTGAATGATCCCAGTCCAACTTATCATTAAAAACTTTCTCAGTTACCGTGACGCAAGTTTAGATTTTAGCGGCTTGCATACGGCGTGTATTTGTGGTTCTAATGGTGCGGGAAAATCTTCCCTTCTAGAAGCTATCACTTGGGCAATTTGGGGTGAAAGCCGTGCTACTGTTGAGGATGATGTGATTCATGCCGGGGCGAAAGAAGTCCGAATTGATTTCACTTTCCAAAGTGGTCAGCAAACTTATCGGGTAATTCGTAACCGGGTGAGGGGTGGAACTAGTATTTTGGAATTTCAAATTGAAACTCCCACTGGGTTTCGTCCTTTGACGGGTAAGGGATTAAAAGCCACTCAGGATGTGATTCTCGAACATATTAAGCTAGATTATGAGACTTTTATTAATTCGGCTTATTTGCGTCAAGGAAAAGCCGATGAATTTATGCTCAAACGTCCTGCTGAACGTAAGGAAATTTTAGCAGAGTTATTGAAACTAAATCAGTATGATGAGTTGGAAGAACGAGCCAAGGATAAAGCTAAACTTTATAGAATCCAAGGAGAAGAGTTAGAAAATTCTTTAGCAAATATCAAAATTCAACTCCAACAACGGGAAATAACGGAAACTCAGCGCACTGAGTTAGAAGCGCAACTGAATAATCTACAACAGGTGCAAGCTTCTGAAAATATTCAGTTACAAAGTTTACAGGTTATCCAACATCAAAGACAAAGTTGGGAACAGCAATTAAATTTTCTGCGGCAACGATATGATAATCTGAGTCAAGATAGCGATCGCCTACAACAAGAACAAATAGCCGTAAAATCCCAACTAGCAGATTTAGAAAAGGTTTTAAATCAACAAACTGACATTCAAGCTGGTTATTCTCAATATCAAAATCTCCAATCTCAAGAAGAAATCTTTGCTGCTAAATTTGAACAACATACCCGCGCTACCAATTTAAAACAACAAAAACAACAACAACTATATAAACAAACTCAAGATTTAGAACGTCAATTACAACAAGCCCAAGCCCAATTAGCAGCTTTAGAACAGCAAGAACAAGAAATTACCCAAACCCTGAGTAAATCTGGGGATATCGAAACAGCTATATTACAATTAAATACCGCCCGTCAGCATTTGACTAATTTAGATCAATTGCAAATGCAGGTAACACCATTATTACAACAAAGAGCCAGTTTGCAAACTCAATTAGATCGCACTCATGCTAGTTTAGTCGCACGATTAGAGCAAATGCAAGCCACAGAAAAACAATTACAAAATCAAAATCACCGGCAACCCCAATTACAACAAGCAGTCATAGAAATAGGCACGCAAATTGAAGAATTAGAAAAAAAGCGCGTTTATCTCCAAAGAGTCCAAGAGAAAGGACAGGAAAGACGACATTTTATTGAACGTTTGCAAGCCCACCAACGAGATTATGAAAGGTTGTTAGGAGAACTAGAACAAAAATTGCAAATGTTACAAAATCCCGATGCTAGTTGCCCTTTGTGTGAACGTCCTTTAGATGAACATCATTGGAGTAAAGTGATCGAAAAAACCCAACTAGAATATGAAGATACTCAAGGACAATTTTGGGTAGTGCGGGAACAACTCGCAGTTTCAGATCGAGAAATTCAGGTACTCCGACAGGAATATCGAGAAATATCTCAAAAATTATCCGGTTATGATTCATTGCGGGAACAACGGGGACAATTAGCCGCACAGTTAGAAGCTACAAGTGATGTCCAACAACAGTTACTACAAATTATTGCCCAAAAAGAACATTTAGAAAATTCGTTAGAAACTGGTGATTATGCCCCAGAAAAACAAATAGAAATTCAGCAATTAGATCAATATCTTCAACAACTTAACTATAGTGAACAAGACCACGCCCTTGCCCGCAGTGAGGTGGAAAGATGGCGTTGGGCAGAAATTAAACAAGGACAAATTAAAGATGCCTTAAAACGCCAAGCACAACTAACAGCTAAAAAACCAGAATTAACAGGGAATATTACTCAATTACAATGGCAACTCCAACAGGGACAAACTGATTCTGATTGTGCCAAAGAAATCGCTAATTTAGAACAGCAAATTGCGGAAATTGGCTATAGTTCCGAACAGCATAATTATCTGCGTCAAGGTGTCCGACAAGGGCAAGTTTGGCAATCACGTCATCAACAATTATTATCAGCACAAGTACAATATCCGCAATTACTTAGTAAAAGTCAAGATTTAGAAGATTCATTACAAAGAATCCTGAAAGAAAGAGAGATCTTAACTCAAGAAATTGATAATATTGTTAAACAATTATCTGATAGTGCCAATCCCACAGCCCAAATTCAGAATTTAGAACAACAATTAGCAAACCGCAGACGGGAACTAGATAATAAAATATCTCAGTTAGGGCAATTAAAACAAATGTCTCTGCAATTAGAAAGTTTACAAAATCAGTATGAACAAGGAATACAACAATTACGAAATTGTAAACAACAACAGCGTGTTTATCAGGAATTAGCCCAAGCTTTCGGCAAAAATGGGATTCAAGCTTTAATGATTGAAAATATTTTACCTCAACTGGAAGCGGAAGCTAATCAACTACTTTCTCGATTGAGTGCGAATCAATTTCATGTTCAGTTTGTCACCCAAAAAGCCGGACGCAGTGGCAAATCCAGCAAGAAAAATGCCAAATTAATAGATACTTTAGATATCTTAATTGCTGATGCTAGGGGAACGAGATCCTATGAAACTTATTCAGGAGGGGAAGCTTTTAGAATTAACTTTGCTATTCGTTTAGCCCTGGCAAAATTATTGGCACAAAGAGCAGGAGCATCATTACAATTATTAGTAGTAGATGAAGGTTTTGGGACTCAAGATGGGGAAGGATGCGATCGCCTAATAGCCGCCATTAACGCCATATCCGCTGATTTTGCCTGTATCCTCACTGTCACCCATATGCCCCACCTCAAAGAAGCCTTCCAAGCCAGAATCGAAGTAAGTAAAAATCAACAAGGTTCACAATTACAATTATTGATGTAATTATTGATGAACTTACATTTTGCATCAGTCCTAACAACAACAGCAAAAACAGCAAATCCTCCACTTGTTTGAAAAATCTGGTATTCTTATCTTTGTTGTACTATATTATGTTCCTGTGCTGACTTATTTGCTCCGTAATTTCACGAAGAATATATCTCCTATAAATAGGATAAATCATGATCTGTTACGTCGTTTTTTCAAAATGACAGGTATTAATATTCTTGCTAATCTTACAGAACCTCTAGCTGGATTATTTTCTGTTGCTTTCTTAGGACATCTCACTCAAATTGATGATTTAGCAGGAGTTAGTTTAGCTACTATTTTATTCAACTGTATTTTTGAGAGTTTACTGTTTTTAAGAATATCAACAACTGCTTTAACTGCTCAATCAGTTGGTAAAGATGACAAAGAAGAGCTATTACTAGTAGCACTACGAAGTGCTTTCATTGCTGTGGTAATAGGTGTAGTGATTGTCATATTACAGTATCCAATAGGAGTATTAGGCTTTAGTCTATTAAATGGATCTTCAAACGTTGAATCAAGTGGACTATCTTATTTTTATGCTCGAATTTGGGGATTACCCGCTGTTTTACTCAATTTCGTAATTCTTGGTTGGTTTTTAGGACGGGAACAAAATGGTAAAGTCTTGCTGTTAACTGCGCTTGGTAATATCGTTAATGTGGTACTAAGCTATGTGGTAATTGTCCAGTGGAACTTGGGAAGTCAAGGAGTCGGCTTATCGCAAACATTTAGCGAATATTTAACTTTATTATTAGGTATAATTCTAGTAATTATTTCTATTGAATGGCAGATTTTATCGAAAGCTATCCCTAAATTTTGGGATTTATATATTTTCCGAAATCTTATGTCATTCAATGGTGACTTGCTACTAAAATCATTTATATGTATGGCTATTTGGGGGATTTTCTTCGCTCTAAGTGCGCCATTGGGAACTGAAATTTTAGCTGAGAATACTTTACTTCAACAGATAATTTATCTAATTATGTATGTCATTGAAGCCATAGGATTTACCACAGAAACAATAACTGGAAATCTGAAAGGGCAAAATAATAATGATGAATTATTATCATTGCTGCAAATTTCTCTAATAGTTAGTACAATAGTAGGAGTTTTAACTTCGGCAGTGTGTGTTCTTTTACCAGAAATTATTTTTGGATTGTTAACTAATCATCATGAAATCATAGAGCCAATTAAGATTTATACTCCTTGGTTGTTTATAGTTTTAATCTGTTTTTCAATTGCTTGGATTTTAGAAGGTTATTTTGCGGGATTAGCAAATAGTAAAGCCCCACTTAACGCAGCTATACTAGGACTTTTCATAGGGTTTTTACCTTCAGCAACTTGGGCATGGATAACTCATAATAACCATCTTTTATGGTTGGCTATATCAGCGTTTATGGTGACTAGATTGGTAGTGCTTTTACTGCAATTGTTAGAAATATTTAGTAATGATTTTATCAAAACTAATCAACAAAAGGAAACATGATTAAAAAATGGACAATTGGTAAAGTTAGCTTAAGTGAGGTTAGCATTGTAAATCGTCGTTATGGCCAGGCAAAAGGCAAGAGTGAAGAGGATTTGAGCGATTTTACTTTTCTTTACACAGATTGGTTTTATTGTGTTCACCTACTTAGCTATTTATTTGACTATTTGGCAGCTAGAAAAAATTAAGGGCTGGATTTTGAGGAATACCATTTTTAATGTCTATTGCGTTCCAAATAGTCAAATTTTTCTTCCATGTTTCCTCTCCTGCCATAATCGTCTTTACATAAGGTAAGAAAGCTTTACTTACTTGATAAGTTGCTTCTTGCCATAGATAGCTAGGACTGTTATCAACTCCATAATAAATTACTCCTGTTCCTACTTCAAAAAAAGGCTCACTAAAAGATGTAAATTTCCCAAATTCAAATGCCATTGGTAAGTCAAGAGAAACATCAATGATAATAGTTCCAGGTTTAAAATATTTTAATTGTTCATTACGAATAAATTTTACTACTGCATTATTTTCTTGGATAATACAGTTAATGATAATATCATAATTAGCTAATTCTCTCACTAGTAAATAATCTTGATTTTTAGCCATAGGAATTACATAATTCTTACTATCAGGGGAAGCAACACAGTTATAATGATAATAATTTACGCCAGAAATAGGATTTTTTAAATCATGATATTGACGACGAGTAAAGATAGTGATATCCCTATAACCCAATTTGTCTAAAGCAGAAATCGCTCCTCGTGTTGTATTGCCAAAACCAAGAATAGCTATAGGTTTGGAGGTATTATTATAACGTGCCATATCTAGGACTTCTAAGCTATGCCAAACACTACAATAACCCCCTAATTCATTATTTTTATCAAAAATATGCTTAGTCGGTGTTTTTTCATCCCT
This sequence comes from Aphanizomenon sp. CS-733/32, assembly GCF_028330045.1. Taxonomy (NCBI): domain Bacteria; kingdom Bacillati; phylum Cyanobacteriota; class Cyanophyceae; order Nostocales; family Aphanizomenonaceae; genus Aphanizomenon; species Aphanizomenon sp. CS-733/32. Next base: position 6,459 of record NZ_JAQMSE010000236.1, on the reverse strand, counting down.
CCAAAAGTACATAAATTCTAAGGCTATGAACGTCATCTTTTTGTCTATTCCTACTTGATTTAACTCATGATGATATCTACAATCCAGCCATCCTAAAATAATTTGGTTTTCTTGAAAAAATCTGAAATCGTGTTTGGTCGGTTTTAAAAGTACAATTGCATCACATTGTTCAAACAAAACTTGACGAGGTACAATATTTTTTATGTGTTGTTTCAAGAAATCTGAGCTAATTCCAAAACCTTCGCCATATCCTTCTTCAAGAAACAAGTTTTCTCTAGTTTGGGAATCAAGATTAGCCAAATGTTCTGGATGAATAGGAAGGCGTAATTCATTTTCCTTAAAGGAAGTTCCGCAAAGTCCCAATTTGAAATTTTTGTAACCCATAATATTAGAAACAATGGTAATAAATACAAGTTATCAACTAATAGTAGCAATACTATTGCCAATTTTCCTCAATGTGTCTGAAACTTAATGAAATCGTAAGTAACGATATTAATAGGGTTTCAGGGTTTTGGCTAAGGTATTGTATAGGACTCCTGTTTGATTTTTGATAGCGTAGCGTGGCGTAAGCCATACAGAACTCAGTAGATACTGAAAGCCTTCTTTCCTGTTCCCTGTTCCCAGTTAAGAGTTCCCTGCCTCCACGAAAAATTCATCAATCAAATCGGATCACTATATATTTTTTAAAATATCACTTGACTGGGATAATGAAAAAAAATTAACATTATCTACATCTACTAATGCTGAGACTAATTACTGACTTTGACGGGCCAATCATGGATGTTTCGGAACGCTATTACCGTGTTTATCAATTGTGTCTAGAGAAAACCCGATATCCTCAACAAACAATTACAGAACTGTCTAAAGCCGAATTTTGGCAACTCAAGCGATCGCACACTCCCGAACTCCAAATTGCCCTCAAATCAGGTTTAGATGCCCAACAAGGGCAACAATTCTCCCAAATCCGTAAACAAACAGTTCACACCTTACCTTATTTCCAGTATGATGTTCTTGTCCCCACAGCATTAGCCGCACTCACCCAAATTCAAGCCGCCGGTGTTGATTTAGCAGTGATGACCATGCGGAGAGTACGAGAACTACACTATGCCTTTAATCAACATAATTTAAGCCAATTTTTCCCAGAAAATCGCCGTTATTGCCTAAGCAACGACTATGTAAAAACCCGTGATGTCGAAGATAAACCATTGTTAATGGCTAAAGCCTTAGCCGAACTCCCCCCCGCTGCTGATACTTGGATGGTGGGAGACACAGAAGCCGACATTACGTCCGCCAAAAAACATAATATTAAAATTATCGCTGTTGAATCTGGTATCCGCGATCGCTCACAACTTGAATCTTATCAACCTGATCTGATTATGCCAGACTTAAAAACCGCTGTAAATTTCATCCTCAACCATTGACACTCTCAGGTCTAAAGACACTGAGATTCTTTAATCAACGATATGACTTGCTCAGGCAGGATTTCTCTAGTCTGAATAGAGGTCTAGATAGGGCTTGCTGAATAAATGTAAGACCTATATATATCAAAGGTTTGAGTCTGCTAAAAAAGAAAATAATGGTGCGTTACGCTCTCGCTAACACACCCTACTTTTGCACCTTATTTAATTCACATTCCTAACCAATTACCCATTATCTAACGTAAAAAACTACTTACTAACCACAGCAAGATAAAAGTCAACAATGTAGAAAACTGATTCGCCGTCATATTGATCACTGGCAATGGTAATATCAAGCCAGCAATCAGACCACCAGCAATTAAACCAGCAATTAAACTCACCAGCGTCAATAAAACCGCTCTCCCAAACTTTCCTTCCTTGCGATTAAGAAAGTAAATACCAACACCCACCCCAACTACCAAAGACAGTTGTAAAACCTGTCCACCACCACCGGGATACAACAAACTCGTTGCACCCAAACCTAAATACAAAGCACCTGGTAGCAGGACATCAGTTAACGTGGGCTGATCTAAACTTCGCTGTAGCCATGCAGGAGACTGCTGACCAAGGGATTGACTTATTTGAGGAGAAGATGGAACTCGCATTTCTGGAAATCGGATGCGCTCAGGCACTTTAATCTTACCTTCTTGGCGCATCCGTAGGCGTTCCATTAAAATCGCATCATAAGCGGCTTCAATGGCTTCTCGGACATTACTATCACCACCATGTTTTTCCAACAGGCGATTCCGAACATCCTGGATTTCATCGAAGCTTGCGTCTTCCGATACCCCAAGTTTTTCGTAGGGACTTTGATCACTCATGGGAGGTTATTACTTTAGCCTTAATCGGCGGCACTTTTTATTTTACAGAAAAACAACTTTAGATTTTATAGAAATAAAGACAACAACTAGATCGGTAACTATCTGAATTATTTGTCTTAGGCGATTTTATCCATCCATCATGATCATAACATGAGTCGGGTCAACCGCACATAAATTCAACAAAACTGAATTTCTCGTAACTTTTGCTATACCAGCATATTTACCTCTTCCCTATCCATAATAAAAATCACATTTTATGCAAATAATCAGGATCATCATTCCTGTCCCCTGTAAATTTTGAATTACTACCAAAGTAGAACCTGCGTCTCTACGCAATCATGGTTGTTAATCCTATGCACTTTTATAAAAACTAATCCCTATGGCTGTTGCTAAGATTCTTGTAGTTGACGACGATCCCGCGGTGCGAAATTTAATCCAACGCTTTTTGCTCAAACAAAATTACCAAGTTGAGTCCGCTGAAGACGGGAAGACTGGTATGAGTATGTTTGAACAATTTAATCCCGATTTAGTAATTTTAGATGTTAATCTGCCGGATGTAATTGGCTTTAACCTTTGTCAAGAAATGCAGAGTCGTAGTGGCGTATTTGTACTACTCCTGACCAGTAGAACCGACGAAGGTGATAAAATTCGCGGTTTTGCTAAAGGTGCTGATGACTATCTCACTAAGCCATTTGGTTTGGGAGAGTTAGAGGTAAGAGTAGCAGCTATTTTAAGGCGGCAGCGAGTTGTGACTAATGCCGAAAAGCAACGCTTAATTTTTGACAAATTAACAATTGATTTTATGCGACGGGAAGTAATGCTTAGTAGCGAACCCGTTCCCCTAACTGCCCTGGAATTTGACTTATTGTATTTCCTCGCTAGTCACCCAGCTAGAGTTTGGCGACGCTCCGAACTTATTCAAGAAGTGTGGGACTATGAATATGTTGGGGATCAGCGAGTTGTGGATGTTCATATCGGTCAAATTCGGAAGAAAATTGAAATAGATCCGACTCAATCAACATTAATTCATACCATCCGTGGTGTCGGGTACAAATTTGAATGCGCTACTTCTGCCTAAAATTTGACTACCACTTGTAAATCCCCGCCAATCCCACACAATCAAGGTGTGGGATCAAATAAACAAACTTGGTTTATTTAATCCAGTATTTCTATAGATCATTGATGAAATAAAGTTTCTAAGTAAACACGAGCGGCTCGGCGATCGCTCTCACCATTTTGCAACAAAAATAACGATAAAGCCGCTGTTAACACCCGGTTTTGATCCCAATCAGGATGGGTTTCTAGGTAGTTGTTCATAGATTCCTGTAATGTTTCGGGAATTTCGGTCAAGATAGGGACTGTGGTGTTCATAAAATTTTCCTGTAGATCAATCAAGAGAAGTTATTTGTGTTCAGTCTGACTGAGGGCTGATTCATACCCTGTGAGGGACGTAGGGGGGAAATTAAAATAAACCAGAACACAAAATTCAGATGCCGAATGAAATCAAACTAAGACTCATCATTTTGCGCTCACCAGGGGTGGATTTGTCAATGCTGCGAAATGTTAACAATTAGCAGTCAAAAATAAATCTCGACGCAATAATCAGGCTCACAACTATATTTTCGTTACATAACTTTATAAAAACTCAGTTATCTAGCCTGTTAGTAGGGAAAAATTCACAATCCCCAATAAGTCAGCAATGACTGATTAACTCGTAGAACGTCTGTGGAAAAGTCCCAAATTACCTGTGGAAATCCTGTGGAATCAATGAGGAAAACAATAGTTAATAATAAGAATTACCATAATGTCAGGAAAATATGACATATCAGGCAAGTAACAGGGAGTAGGGGCAGGGAACAGAGGGTAGGGAGAGAGCATAGGAGGTAAGAGGTAGTTTGTGACAAAAGTTACTCGTTAAGAGTGAGCTAGACAAACCTATACAAATACATACAAAACTACAAGTATTTGAAGTATACATGGAATAAGTTGACTAAAAAATTAGGCAAAATGTGTCAGAATTAAATAACAAAGTATAGTGTTGAAATCAGCAAATGCTTTTATCCATCAAAACAAAACTCAAGTTAAATAAAACTCAAGAAATATTCATGGCTAAACACGCTGGCATAGCAAGGTTTACCTACAATTGGGGGTTAGCAACTTGGGCTTATTTGTATAACGATGGGTTAAAACCAAACAAATATCTTCTCAAAAAATTCTTTAACAATCATGTCAAACCTGAATTGACATGGATTAAAGAAAAAGGTATTTGTCAGAAAATCACTCAATACGCTTTTGATAGTTTAGGTGAAGCTTTCCAGAGATTCTTTCAAGGACAGTCTAAATATCCTAACTTCAAAAAGAAAGGAAAAAATGATAGTTTTACAATTGATGCAGGTGGTAAACCAATTCCTGTAGGTGGTACATCAATAAAACTACCAACAATTGCATGGGTAAAAACTTATGAAGGATTACCTCACACCACCTGTAAAAGTATTACTATTTATAGAACTGCCAATAGTTGGTATATAGCCTTTTCTTATGAAAAAGAATGTCAACCAACTATTAAAGACCATGATGTTGTTGGTGTTGATTTGGGAGTAAAGGAACTAGCTACACTAAGCACTGGTATTACCTTCCCTAATCCTAAACACTATAAACAGAACTTAGCCAAACTACAAAGATCATCCAAAGTCTATTGTAGAAAAGCTTCATGTTCAAACAATAAGCATAAAGCTAAAATTAAACTAGCTAGACATCATGCAAGAATAGCAAACCTGAGAAAAGACACTATTCATAAACTTACTACTTACTTATGCAAAAACCACGCGAAGATAGTAGTAGAAGATTTAAATGTTTCAGGGATGTTATCAAATAATAAATTAGCTCAAGCAATAGCTGATTGTGGGTTTTATGAGTTTAAGCGTCAGCTAGAATATAAAGCTAAAAAATTTGGTTGTGAAATTATAATTGCTGATAGATTTTATCCATCAAGTAAAACCTGTTCTCACTGTGGGCATAAAAAAGATAGTCTTTCCTTGTCTGAAAGAATTTATCGCTCTAAATGCAGCAATCATGTTATCGCGTCTGGCTAAGGCGTGAAAGTCTACCGAGGGATAACCGCTCCCATGCTCCCGTTGAAGTAGAAAGTAAAGTCTAGCTTTGTCCAGGTCTTATATAGCAGCTAAATGCACGTTAAGATAAATGGAAGTATGGAAATAATGACACTGTTACCTGTAACCTGTAACCTGTAACCTGTAACCTGTAACCTGTAACCTGTAACCTGTAACCTGTAACCTGTAACCTGTGACCTATCCCCTATTCCCTTTTTTGTAGATTCTTAAATTTTTGCCTGAGAAATTGGAATGTTAGACCAAATATTTGATTACTTAAATTTTCATTTCAGTGTTGAAGCTTCTATAGTCCTCTTAATATTAGTGTTTTTAGAAGCGGTACTGTCGGCTGATAATGCGATCGCTCTCGCTGCGATCGCCCAAGGACTAGAAGACAAGAAACTAGAACGTCAAGCCCTAAATATTGGGTTAGTCTTCGCTTACGTTCTCCGCATTAGCCTACTGTTAACAGCCACCTGGGTACAAAAATTTTGGCAATTTGAACTATTGGGTGCTGCTTATCTGTTATGGCTAGTATTTCAACACTTCAGTTCCCAAGAAGATGAAAACAATCACCATCATGGACCACGTTTTAAATCTTTATGGCAAGCTATACCCGTAATTGCCTTTACAGATTTAGCCTTTTCCTTGGATAGTGTCACCACAGCGATCGCCGTTTCCCAAGAAACATGGTTAGTAATCACAGGTACAACCATTGGGATTATCACCCTCCGATTTATGGCTGGATTATTTATCCGCTGGTTAGATGAATATACAAACTTAGAAGACGCAGGCTATATCACTGTAGCATTTGTGGGTTTACGTCTCTTATTAAAAGTCATCAACGATGATTTAGTCCCACCAGAATGGCTCGTAGTGACTGCCATTGGGATCATCTTAGCCTGGGGCTTCTCTAAACGCAAGGTTGTGGAATTAGCCCCAGAAGAAAAGGAAAAAGCTGAAGTATCCGAAGTAACAAAGTAATTCAGCAAAGACCAGAAGCAGAGGAGATGAGGAGAAATTAATCTTGCCTCTTGCCTCTTGCCTCTTGACTCTTGCCTCTTGACTCTT
>NZ_JAQMSE010000235.1:0-11952 GCF_028330045.1 Aphanizomenon sp. CS-733/32 | reverse complement strand
TGCAGCCTACAAAACAAAAAACAAATCTCAAAACCAAAGAACCGTGGGGCGCACGGTCTTAAAGCTCAGTTAATGTCCTCATAGAGGAGTCACTGAGAAGCCCACACTCACCTGAAAGGGAGTGTGTGGAGTACGTCACTGCTGTCCGCGCTGGTACTAATCATTAAAGGGAAGAGCGATGGATTTTTCGACGTTGCTGATTAAGGGTATGAATTTTAGTCTCACGCAAAGGCGCAAAGACGCAAAGGTAAGAGTTTTAAAGATTCAATTTGGGAACTTCATACCTCAATTCAGCAACGCCGATTTTTCTAAGCAGTCAGCAGCCTCGTTTTGTTCTAGAGAATCTCCGTAAAATAATTTGTCAGTTTTCATTGAAAGAATAGGTAAAAGTGTTTCTATTTATCAATACCTTGTCCATTTCCTGGTTTGTTAGGTTAAGCGACAGCGCAACCCAAGGCATTTGTTGGGTTTCATGCTTCAACCCAACCTACAAATCTATTGTTTATTAAAGATATGTGATTTTTCCGTTTAATCAGGTTTTATACATTCTATAATGATATGAGTATAGGGTATCCTTAATAAATCATGACGGATGTTACAGGATGTATGTGGGGGGGGGAAGAAATTATACCCCAGATTTAAGTAACCTTTTTCATCCCTTACATTTTGTCCCCGGTCTTTAGATATAATCCATCTGGCAAGGGGGGATTGATTCTCTGTGTAGCAGTTCTCAACAGCTACTAATCGGCCTCCGGGTTTTAAGGCAGTGTGAGCTAATTTAAACAGTTTTTCTGCTTCTATATCGTCAAGATGATGTAATACTCCAAACACTACAACAATATCAAAATATTCCCTATATGTGAGGTTGTCAGATGTGACTAGTTCACAGATAAAGGTTCCCTGATTGCCATAACGCTTTTTGGCATCACTAATATACTTTGAACTGGCATCAAATCCTATATACTCTACTTGGGGTAAGTAGGATAATAGATCAGCAGGGCCACAACCAATATCTAGTATGCGATCGCCGATACTGGGTCTGAGATAATTTTTAATCAGAATATTATAGGCTCTGTCTTGACCTAGGATTTTTTGAAATAAGCTATAAAAGAAAGGGATTGAAAGGATTGAGCGAATTCCTTGGGTAATTTGGGGCATCTTGGTATGGGGGTCTAAATATTACGCTGTGGACTAATTTTTATCTACTGACTCACAAATATGTAATATGTACTATTCACAGCAATTATTTTACCTCATATGACAACTTTTAATTACTCTAAAAGTAAATGATAAACTGGAGAATCTCCGTCAAATAATTTGTCAGTTTTCATCTTTTACTACTACCAATAATAATACCTAATATGATTAAGCCTAAGCCTATGGATTTGGAAAGGTGACTGTAAAATAATTGTTAATTACTCTAAAAGCAAATGATAAATATCTGCTGGATTTCTAAATTTAAATCCTAAAGACGAGTAAAGATTTAAAACAGGAATATTAGATGCAGATATAGAACTTGTTAACTCAGAATAACCTTTTTCAAATAATTTTTGACAAGCAATACTCCAAAAGTATTTTGCAAGTCCTTTTCCTCGATATTCTTCAGTCAAGGCATGAAGGAGTATTTTATTATTTGAATAACCCCAAAAACCAGCTACTTTTTCAGAAATCATCAGTGTAAAAACTTGCTTTGATTGATGAAGTTCTCTCAACCATAAATCATATCGAATATCAGCCAGATGTTTTTTCAATTTAAAATCTCTGTGAAACCGACCATGACTAAATGCGCCGTAAACACTATTACTCAAGTGTTCTATATCTACTAAATCGGAAATGTGTATTCCTTCTTTTTGATATGTAGCTAGATTTGCATAATTACAGTAGGGTTCGATTAAGGTATCACAATAATAAAACCCAAATTCATGCAATATTTTCTTATTATTTAGCGGATTTAGCTTAACTGTATAATGACCCAGTCGGTTTTCTTGAAAAATTCTTTCTAATGTTTTTTTGAGATTTACATCTGAAGTATATACAATCTCAAATGTATTAAATCCAAATGTTCTGGAATCCCACGGTGTAGCAATAACATCCTCAAACATATAAATTAACTGACTTTTCTAGTTTATTGGTGGAGTCTTTGGTAGTACCTAAATTGAATGTTGAGTTTCTGACTAAATATAAAGGTCTTTTCTTGATTTCATCAAAAGTTTTCCCCAAATAAACGCCTAAAATTCCTAAAATAGAAATAATAATTCCTCCCAAAAAATATAGGGAAACAATAATACTACTCCAACCTGTTACAGTTGCACCATAAACCAAAACTTCAATAAGTATATAAAGTCCATAAATAAAAGCAAAAGTAGAAATGATAAAACCTAGTTTAATGGCTAATCTCAAGGGTTTATCAGAATAAGCTATAATTGTTTCACTAGCTAATTTCCATAATTTAGCAAAGGTATAGGTACTTTTCCCAGCGAAGCGTTCTTCATGGAAAACATCAATACTAGCAGTCGAAAATCCCATCCAATCTACTAAACCTCCAAAAAATCTCAGTCGTTCACGCATTAGACAAAAACTCTGGGAAACTTGTCGAGATATTATCCGAAAATTGCCAACTTCACCGTCATATTGCAGTTCAGTAAAATAATTGAAAATCTGGTAAAATAGCCATGATGTCACTTGTTTTAAGGGAGGATCTTTTCGTTTTCCCCTCCTAGCTAAGACAACATCATAACCTTCTTGAGCCTTAGCATAAAGTCGGGGAATTTCTTCTGGTCTGTCTTGCAAGTCACAATCCATAACTACAACCCAGTCACCATCACAATGGTCTAAGCCTGCGGTTATACCATAATGTTGACCGAAATTCCGACTAAATTGAATTCCTTTTACCCGTGAGTCAGTCTTACTTAACTCCACAATAATATCCCAAGAGCGATCGCCCCCACAATCCTCAACTAAGATTAATTCAAAGTCTTGTGTAATCGTCTCTAATGAATCCGCAAGACGCTTATACAAAACGTATAAACAGTCTTCTGCTTTATAGACTGGGATCACCACGGAAATGTGAGGCATAATTCAGGACAGTAGATTTACTGGAAAGTCAATAAGCAATACTATTGTATACTGCCACATTGTGCCAATATAACTTTTAACATATTGTAACATTTTTATTAAGGGCATAGAATCTAAAGCTACTCTTGCTAAGGAAGAGAATTTTCCGGTTTCCCCTTTTGGTAAGGGGGATTAGGGGGGATAATGTGGGAATCAGAGTTCCAGCATTAGTTTCATCCCTCATTTACCTGGGAGAAAATTATTTTTTGGTGCTGAAGATGGTGGTGAACATCATCAACATTCCTCCTATCAAAATAGCGATCGCTAATCCTCCAGCCAGTAAATCCAAAGTATTATTATCCATTCTCATCCAAAATTAGACATTATAATTTATGAACTCTCAACCAGAAGAAGATTTACAACGTCGGCTCCAAAACCTAGCAGCAGAAATCAAGTCTGCCGGTGAAAATGCTCGTCAATCAGAAACAGAGACACCTGTAACTAGAGTTGCCCAATGGAATTTATATTTAGAAAGATCCAGAAATTGGTTTAATGGCTTATCAATAATTAAAAAGCTGGTAGTGACAGGTATAGTCATGCTGATAACCGTTTGGATGTTGCAAACAGTATTTGCTCTAGTTGCTTCCGTAATTAGTCTGGCGGTTTTGGCAGTGTTAGTGTATCTTGGATACAAATTTTTTATTGCTAATGGACAAAGAAAATAAGCAATAGCCTATTTGAGTCATGCCAATGGTGGCGTAAAAAAATTACAGGTAATTACACGATGGCGAATCCAATGATCGGCAAAAGTAGTAGTCAGTCTAGCCGCCCCAAAGAACCGAAAAAAGCTAAAATTACACCATTAGCAACGAGGCGTTTTGTAGCTTGGACGGTGGAAATAACACTCCTTATTGCCACTGGGTTAGTTCCTTATAGTTTAGGCGTATATGTAAATTCTCGGAGTGAGATGCGGCGAGTACCGCTGAATCCTGTCTTGGTAGTCACAGAAAAAGCGATCGCTAGACCACTAGCATTACCCATCAGTTATGGTATTCGCAACGTCGCCTGGCCGACCAATATCCTGTGGACATTAGCCCTATTATTGCCCACAAGCCTCTGTGGGTGGCAATTGTATTTACTGGCTAAAACAGGCAGCACCATTCCCAAACGGTGGTTTGGTGTGCGAGTAGTAAACGAAGCCGGAACAGCCCCAGGTTTAGGCGCAGTCGTAGTGAGAGAAGGATTAGGACGTTGGACAATCCCAGTTTCCGCAGTATATCTCCTCTGGCGTTACAGCTTTGTTTTCCCCAACTTGGCTCTGTTTATATCTTTAACAATGTTAATGATCTTAGCAGAATCAAAAGGCTGGCCTAACCAAAAGCGTCCCCGCTCTTTCCATGATCAACTTGCAGGGACATATACAATAGATGCAACCAGCACTGTTATTCCTTCTGGGGAGCATTCAACCACAACCGAAAATAATGTAGATAGTTCACAATCTCCTTCCCCTGCTTCCCCCAGAAATAATTCTAGTATCAGCCTGTTTTTAGTAGGGTTAACTAGCATGGTTGCTGTGTTATCAACCTTAATAGGTACACAAATCTACATCCAAACCCAAGAAAGCCAGCGGAGAAGCGAACAAACTAATAGTCAAAAGTTCCTTGAACTCATCAAAGCACTCAATCCCAATAACGGTGTTACCAACGAAGACCGCCAAAGAGTTATTTTAGCCCTGGGTAGTGTTGATGATAAACAAGCCATTAAATTATTAATTGACTTATTGGTTAAAGAAACAGACCCCAAAACCCTGGATACCATTCAACAAGCCTTAACTAATGCTGGTTTTAAAGCCATTCCTGAATTAAACCGCATGAATCAGTTTCTCGCTGGAGAACTAGCATCTGTGGGTAAAAGTCCCAATGGGGAAATTAGACAAAATCAGCTAATTCTCACCCAGCAGGTAATTAATAAAATTCTGGCTATCTATAGTGGCGAAACTAACAAGATTGACTTGAGCAATGCTCAATTGGGTTCTCAAGCATCTGGAGAAAAGCCCTTATTTAACTTGGTATTAAACAACGTTGATTTATCAGGAATTGTCTTGAAATCAGCAAATCTTAACCAAGCTAACTTCCAAGGTAGTCGTTTCCGCAGCGTGGGTGAAGATGGACGTTGGGATACTTATGATGATGCGATCGCTGATTTAAATAACACTCAACTAAAGCAAGCTAACTTAAGTAATACCAACTTGAGTCGGGTTTCCATGAGTCGTAGTGATTTAAGTCGGGCTAATCTTAACAAAGCCAACTTATCATACACCCGTTTATTTGGGACTAATCTCAGTAGTACCCAGTTAGTAGGTACAGATTTACGAAATGCAATTTTAGAAAATGCCAGCCTTACAAATGCAGATTTAAGCAACGCTAACTTAACAGAAGCAAATTTATATGCCGCCAATTTAGTCCGGGTTTCTGCCATTGGTACACAATTAGCCTACGCGAATTTAACTAAAACGGACTGGCAAGGTGCAGATTTATCGGAAAGCTATTTAGATTATGCTAATCTCAGTCATGCTAACTTAAGTGCTACTCGACTCACTGGCGCTAGTTTACGCTCGACTAACTTAGAAAACGCTAATTTCCGAAATGCTGATTTAAGTCGTGCAGACTTACGAGGAGCAAATGTTGCTGGAGCAGATTTTCAAGGCACAATTCTCTTTGTTAGTAAACAAAATCTAGCAGATCGGTTTGTGGAAACACCTGATCTTGGTTCACAAAATGCCTCAATTAAAGGAGTAGATTTCAGTCAAGCTAAAAATTTAGATCCCCAACAATTGGCATTTATTTGTACTCAAGGTGGACTAAATTCCCGTTGTCCATAATCACGTCAACCACCCATCACTTCCCTTCAGGTAATTATGATCTCGTTGAAAAAATCATAACTCTGTTCGCGTAGCGTCTCCGAAGGAGAAACTCCTGACACCGAACTCAGGTTGGAATCAGATGTGGTCGGGATTTAAGCTTAAGTTGACACCAATGCTTTGGGGGGGGCAGCGATCGCCCTCCCAGACCGCAAACAGCGAACTGCTTGCAGCAGCGCTTCGCTATCGTCCTTACTCCCTCAAAAACGATCATTCTAAAAGGCCTTAGGTAATCCGGCTTGCTTCAGAATTGCATTAGCTGTGTGCCGAGATTTGATAGATTGGTCAACCACAAATCTTCTTTGTGTGAGTGGACTGTACCAAATTTCATGATCTCCTTTGCCACTTCGTTCAAAGTAGCAACCTACTCCATCAAGGATTTTCTTAAGTTCAGGAGTAAATGATTTTGCCATATCACACATTCACTAGGATTTTACTAATCCGTTGACTAATAAGATCGATTGAAATTTCTTGACCTGAATCACCTGAGATCACTTGATTCAGTTCTAAAAGCTCTGGAACCATAATCATGAGCTTCTGCTCTAGATATTCTAAAGAACTAGCTTCTGTTACTAAACCGGGTACATCTTCACTAGAGGCAGTCCAGACTTGAGCCTCTTCATCCCAGAAAGCATGGACTTTTAAAGATAATTCACTCATAAACGTACACCATGACACAACGATCGCATCCCCCAATTATACTTCCCATCCCAGGAATGATCGCTCTCAATGATTTATGTTACCCTGATCGCACCTCCCACACCCCAAACAGCGAACTGACAAAAGCCGCATCCAAGAAACAGCACTTGCCCTATCGCCCCCCACATCCTCCCAAACAGCGATTCTCTCAAAAAATTAACCAGCTAAAAACTTCTCGAACGGTTATATCTAATTCAACCCCTGTAATAACTGGTAAGCGATCGCTATTTTTAAGTTCCCTAACTCGGCGATCGCTATCTACAACTAAAATGCTTTCATCTTCAGGATCTAGCAACCATCCCAATTCCGTCCCATACTCGGCACAGTGTAGTAATTTGGCTAGAACTTGTTTATATCTCTGATCGGGAGATAGAATTTCAATAGCCCAATCTGGATGGATTTCAAAACGATTGGCAATCCGTCCTGACGACAATCGAGGAATTCGCTCCCAACGAAATACAGCTATGTCGGGAACGATCGCTAATCCACCAAAAACACAGCCTAGTTCGGGAAAGGCTTTGGCGATTTTTTGAGGCTTGGCAATTTGATTAATTCTTTCGCAGAGGTCAATCTGAAGTTGACTATGTTCCCCTTGAGGCATCGGTTTTTGTATGATCTGTCCATTAATAAATTCGGAAGCAGGTTCTGTTTCTGGTAATTGCAAAAACTCTTCGATTGTTACGGGTCTAATTGCTGTAACTATCATCGCTTCATACCCTCCAAAATCTCTTTAATTGTAACAGCGATCGCCCACCCACACCCCAAACAGGGATACCTTCGGTAAGCTACCGCTAACGCTCCTCCCCACATCCCAAAACAGCGATATCTATGCCTACGGCACGCTGCGCGAACGGTAAGCTTGGCTAACACAATTTACATATCATTCAAGTTATAATAAGAGAAGATTAGGTTATATATTCAACAAAACATGACACTAAACAACTTATTAGAAACTCAGGGAATTATTCACTGCGATCCTGAAATTATGAGTGGAGTTCCAGTATTTGCGGGAACTCGTGTTCCTTTACAAACATTTTTTGACTATCTTGAAGGCGAGGGTGGATTAGCTGAGTTTATTAATGATTTTCCCTATTTGGAGACTCAAACTATGAAAGTTTTAGAAAATGCAGCTAAATTAATAATTGCTCAGGAACGTTGCGCTTAATGATAATATTACTAGATGAAAATCTTTTAAGTAAAAAACTCAAACAACCTTTTTTAAATAAAGGTTATATTGTTTACAATGTTAATGATATGGGGTGGCGTGGTTTTAAGGATCACCAAATTCTTGATTTGGCTGAAAAACATCCTTTTGATGTGTTTATTACGGCCGATAAAAATCTTCCTTATCAGCAAAATTTAACTGATAAAACTTTGAAAATTATTATTTTAAACTCTCGTAGCACTCGTCCTGATCATTTAGTACCTCTAAAGAAAAAAATTAGTGAAATGATCTCATCTTTATCAATAGGTTCATCTGTATTTATCAATGATGCGGGTGAGATTGAATCGGTTGGTTAATTATTTAGTTACTAGCAGATAATTATTTCTAACAATTTTCACAACCTCAAGCGATCGCCCCTTACATCCCTAAAAAGCGAACTGCTTGCAGCAGCGCTTCGCTATCGCCCTCACATCCCCTAAAAGCGATCGCCCTCTCACATTCCCAAAAGCGGTATCTTTGGTATAATTAGAATATTAGTTTAATTGCAATATTAAAAACATACTATGAGTGTACAACGGTGGAATGATGAAATGCTTGATGATTTGGCTTCCAGTGTGACTGAGTTGCGAGAAAGTGTGACTGAGTTGCGAGAAAGTGTGACTGAGTTGCGAGAAAGTGTGACTGAAGTTAGGGAAAGTATAACTGAAGTTAAAGATAGCATAGATGGGTTGAGAGTAACGGCTCAAGCATTGCTACAAGTAGCTGCTCAAAATCAGCGAGAAATGGAATTGATCAAACAAAGACAAGCTGAAAGCGATCAGCGATTTAATATTTTATTGGAAGAAGTCCGTTATTTAACTCGTGGAAATAGAGATGATTAGTTCTCGATTCTCCACATCCCCAAAAAGCGATCGCTCCTCCACATCCCAAAAAAGCGATCGCTCTCCCACATCCCAAAAGCGAACTGCTTGCAGCAGCGCTTCGCTATCGCACTCCCACATCCCCAAAAAGCGATTACACTGATTATTCTTGATAATGATAGCGACATGAAATAATTGTCAGATAATCATCATCGATAGCATAAATAAGGCGATTTGTTTCATCAATACGGCGAGACCAAAAACCTGACAAATTCTCTTTCAATGGTTCGGGTTTACCGATTCCTTCAAAGGGATCTGATAAAGTATCTTCGATAAGTCGATTGATTCTTTTTAAAGTTTTCTTGTCTTGAGATTGCCAATAAAGATAATCTTTCCACGCTTTACTACCCCAAGCTAATTTACGCATCGATTAAATCGTGTTCTTGTGTTTTCCCTGCTTTGTATTCGGTGATCGCTTCTTCTAAATGTTGAGCATTAGCAGGAGATTTTAACAGATAAACTGTTTCCATCAGACTGTCATAATAACTTTTAGACATGACTACAGCATCTTCTGCATCTCTTCTCACAATGACGGTACAGTTTTTATCATTAGCTACTGTATCTAGTACGGATTTAAAATTGTTTCTTGCTTCGCTAAAGTTGACGATGTTCATGGCTAGAGTTGTACATAGTTAGGTACAACTATGATTATAGCCTTTTTTGACTCTTATCCCCAAAAAGCGATCGCTCTCCCCACATCCCTAACAGCGATCGCCCCTCACATCCCAAAACAGCGATCGCACCTCCCCACATCCCAAAACAGCGATCGCACCTCCCCACATCCCCAAAACAGCGATACCTACGGTGAGCTACCGCTAACGCACTCTCCACATCCCCAAAAACAGCGATCACCAGAAATGCGAAAAGTTCAAAGTGATCGCAATAATAGCGTCAATTATAGTGAAAACTGCTAAGATAATATTATCGTTATTACAATTTGTACTAACATCTATGGATTCCAAAACATACCCTCTTGCTCCTGCGAAAATTGGCAATTCTTCGGGCTTCAGGTTGCCTGTATCGTTTTATCGTGACCACCCTCGATTTGCTAATGCGACTGGATGGGTAGAGGTTCTTGCTGATGATACGCTTTTGATTAAGCTCGAACCAGTTACGAATGAGCCAGAAAGTGAAGAAGAAAACAATGAACTAATACTTAGTTTGTTTTTAGACTTTATCACTAAGGATGCTCTCAAAAATAGCGATCGCCTTGAAGCTTATACAGAAGCGATGGCTCAAGATGATGATGAACTCCTTGAAGGGGTTGAACTCGATTCATGAGTGCAATCATTCGCAACGGTTGGGAAATTTACTTCCATCGAAATTTATTTGGCGAGCAAAGACGGCAACTAAAGGAACAGGTTAAACAACTAAAAGCAAATCTACCGCCTGAAGAGTTTGTTAAACATCCTACGGTTAAATTGCTTGCTGCGGTGATGGTGGGGATTAAGGAAAAAATAGTTCTCGATCCGTTAGCTCCTCAATTTGCTCTCAAGGGTGCGTTGAGGCATTATGGACGATTGAAGGGAATGGGATTAAGTGATCGCTATCGGCTCTTTTTTCGTGCTTTTGATTCAGGAGGTCGGAAGGTATTAATTGTGCTTTGGTTGAGATTTCCACGGAAGGAAGGTGATAAAAATGATTGCTATGAGGTGTTTTCGCGGATGGTGCATAATGGCGATTTTCCTGAGAATTTAGAACAACTGCTTTCGGAAACTGGTGTTATTTAATCTCTCAATTCATCTCAAATCAAACAGCGATCGCCCTCCACACCCCCAAAACAGCTATCGCTCTCTCACCTCCCCAAAAAGCGATCGCTCCTCACATCCCCAAACAGCGATCGCACTCCATCATCCTAAAAGCGATCGCACTCCATCATCCTAAAAGCGATCGCACTCCATCATCCTAAAAGCGATCGCCCTCCCCACATTTCCAAAAAATAGATCACCATTAAAGACCTGAATTACGTAAGATTCAAATAGCTGCAAATTCTGTGAATTTTCGTTTGTATGGAGCTTTAAATGCTAAAACTATATCTTGTTTAGGAACTCCAGCTTCTACTAATTCATTAGCAATTCCTATTTTTGTTCCATCGCGTTCAATCCAAATTTTACCGTCTTTGATTTCTATATGAATAATACATCCAAATATTCGCGTTAAATCTTGCCAACCAAGATTAAGAACTTGATATCTATCACGCTCTGTATCAAATATTAATTTAACTTCTGTCTGATTATGGCAACTATTTTTCACATGATTTTCAAGAATTTTTTGGACTATTTCTTTATAATTTAGTCTCTCCATATCAAAATCTCCTCTTGTTCTGGATTAAAAATTAGTAATTTTAGTTCATACTCAGTAATTATTCTCTGAATAAATCTGCGACTAAAAAACTCATTATAAACATCTACCGGAATAGCTAAATACAAAATTCGATCAGGTTCGGTCAATCTCAAAGCTGAACGGTAATTGAGACATTGACCAAGTGCTAGGTGAAATTCGGTTACCTCTGATGCTCCTAAGAATGATTTTATCTCTGCTGTTAAATCTATGTAAAAATCAATATCTTCAACTTGAATAAATAGATTTTCGTTTGTGATGTTCCATCCATCTTTTACTAAGGCTGTTTTAACTGTTGTATGAAATAAATCTTTAGCTGGCATACATAAATTAAGTTTATTTAATCATTGTTTATATCATAATGTGAAGGTGATCGCCCCTCACACACACCCAAAAGCGATCCTTACTTTTCCCGTTATCTTGCTGTTTCAGCATAACCGTCAATATTCCTACCGCCACAAGCCTTATTCTAGCGTCGTATATTGTCATTAAGCAACACTTATTGCAAATACAGTTAATCCTGAAACTATTGCCTAGAAAGCATTTCAGAGATGACGTGAAAAGTAAGAAAAGCGATCGCATCCCCACTTCCCAAAAGCGATCGCACTCCATCATCCCCCAAACAGCGATACCTTCGGTAAGCTACCGCTAACGCACTCCCCTCATCCCCAAAAGCGATCGCACCTCCACATCCCCGAAAAAGCGATCGCCCCTCACATCCCCAAACATCGATCGCCCTCCACACCCCCAAAACAGCTATCGCTCTCTCACCTCCCCAAAAAGCGATCGCACTCCCACATCCCCAAAAAGCGATCGCACTCCCACATCCCCAAAAAGCGATCGCACCCCCACAT
>NZ_JAQMSE010000234.1:0-69816 GCF_028330045.1 Aphanizomenon sp. CS-733/32 | reverse complement strand
TGAACGAAAATCCCTCGTTTCAGGCTTTTGGTGATTAACTTCTGCTCAATAGCGAGCGCTCAAAAATCATCAAAAAATCACGTTAAAATGCCCGAAACCCATACCTTATATTTGGTTGATCCTGTCAATGCGTAAGTCCTAAATTCATAGATTCCATCGGGTGTAAAATCCTGCCTTTTTTTTTGCACACACAACTGTAGATTTAAAGGGATGTTAGATATGATTAATAAAAAAATCAGCCATTCTGTTTCTTTTCTGCTAATTTTTTCTATAAGCAATTTATCATTAATTGGTACTACCTTTGCAAATCCATCAATTAAACAAGTAATGATAATTGGGGAAGAATTGAATACTCTTTTTAAAAAAGTGAACCTCGGTGATATTAGGGATACTAGAAATGTTGCTAGATTTTTAAAAAGATCTCCAGAACACCCTCTAGAAACTTCTTTTAAGACAGACATAAATAACTTTTCAAAAAAGGATAAAGGATATAAAACAGTAGTATATGGGACATTCCTTGGAATCCCGTCAGCGTCAGGTCGTATTGATCATTTTTATTTGTGTCAGGCAACTCAATGTTTAGTTAACAAAGGATACAATGAGTGTGACAAATCCTCACCATCGCTCACTCAATGCTTATCAAAGCCATTAACGTTGTCAAAGCCATTAAAGCCATTAACATTGTCAAAGCCATTAACTTTATCAAAGCCATTAACGTTATCAAAGCCATTAACGTTGAGGAACGGAACATTAATTAATCAGAATCCCATTTTAAAATGATCAAAACACTTGATGTATAAGCTGTTACGCAGCTAAATTTGATAACCATAATTTACTTGAACCTTGTGGTGCGCGCATTTTGCCCGCTAGAACTATACAAACTAAATGCACAACAGCTTAGTTAAAAATTAAAGGAGATATCAAAATTTAAGAGTTTTTGTTTGAGGTAATAAAGCATTTTTTGTAAAAACTACTTTCTTGGAAACGTAAAATGTCAGAATATATAGATATTGAAGATATTGAGGAAAAACTAAAAGAATTTGTTGCTGCTTTAGAACCTAATGTCCCCAGAAGTGGGCGTATTGACCACAAATACCTTGATTATTTAAGAAAAACTTTTAATAAGAGACAGATAGCTTTGATTTTGGGCAATTTAGGAGTGATGAAATTAGATAAAAATCAACCCGATGCTGCTGCACTAATTTTTAGAACTGCAATCGGTTATGATGATGATGACCCACATTTACATTTTCTTCTTGGAAGGGCTTTATGTGAATTAGGTCAACCAAACGACCTTAAGAATGCTAAAAAAGAATTTCTGAAAGCTAAAGAACTTCTAAACAAGGAAGAACCATCCTATGATAGAGACCAAGATTTAGCTGAAATTGACACTTATTTAGGCCATTTCGATGTATCTGTTTTTAGCGCTATTGGTCAAATGCTTGGTGATTTATTTAAAATGCTTGGTGATTTATTTAGAGGTTTAATTATGATTAATCAGAATGGAAGCATTGGCATCGGTGTTATGAGTGGCGGTGAAATCAAGGGAGAGGCAAAAGTTGCTGGAGTGATAAACGAAGCAGAAAAACAGAATCTAGCCCAAGTAGCACAAGACATTCAAGAATTATTAAACCAATTAAGTCAGTCTTATCCTACTAGTACAGTGTCAGAGAAAATGGCACTTGCGATAGAAGCCACACAAAACATCAAAAATAACCCAACTTTATTACAGAAAACAATGAGCGCATTAAAAGCTGGTGGTACGGCTGCTCTAGAACAAGCACTGAGTCATCCAGCAGCTAGTTTTGTGATCAATGCTTTAGATGATTTAAACAAAAACAATAAATAATTACTTAGCAATGATCAAGGTGGTTAGAGTAGTGAACTACTCCAACCAGCAAATATCACCATTGCCTTTAAACTAAAGACAAAGAGTAGACTTGACCATCAATTAACAGTCGCGTAATCCCCTTAGCTTGTAAATGGTTACTGGCCTTATGGAGCATTTGACTATCGGGGACTTTAATCACGCGATCGCGCTTAGTAGAAAAGCGTTTAGCTACCCGATGGTTATCAAAAATCGGTAGCGTTTTCTGTTGATTTTCCAGACTCGGAATTAGACCTAAATCACCAAAATCCTTGAGGGGACGGGTAATTAACTCCGCAGACCGATCAATTACCAAATAGCAAGTTTTCGGTAAATGGGCAACCGACAATGGTAAAACCTGAACAGATACTTCCCCATTTCCCCGTCTGGTAACTAGGGGTTTTGGGGCTTCATAGTCTTCGTCCTCAAAATCCTCCTCATCCTCATACAAATCATCATCTAAATCGTCATCCAAATCATCAGGTTCATCCAGCAAATCCTCATCCAATATCTCCGCAAACAAATTAGGCTGTGAATATGGAGATTCCACATCTATCTTGGGTTTGGGGATAATTGGCGTTTCTGTTGGCTTGTGTCTGACAATTTCTAGTTCTTTAACAACAGGAGTTTCCTTGACAACGGGAAGTTTAGGTTTTTCCACGGCCGAGGAGCGTGTTTTTACCCGTCTAATAACCGGACTAGGGTGAGCAAAATCAGGATCACCATCTCCTTCTGGTTCTGGTTCTGCTGCTATTGTCGGCTGTTCTAGTTCTAGATCAGATAACCTCTCCACCGGGTCAGCAGTGCCAGAAATTTCCACTGCTAATGGTGGTTGATTCAACAGCGGTAACTGCTCATAACTTACCTGCGCTCTGCCTTCAGGGGTTCTGGCGGCACGTTTTAAAGAAACGAGAAATTCATACTCTTCTTCTGGTAAGGTACTTTTGAGCAGCCTGCTAATTGTGGAATTACTCACACCATAGCGTTCTGCCAAAGTCGAGGTTGTTTCGGCAGTTTCTCGATAGAGCTTGAGAATTTCTTGTTTGTCAGAATCTGTTAATTTTCTCACGGTAGACACCAAAATTTGTTAAGTTCGTTTGCGTCCACGGTCTCGGCGTTTAAGACTCAATGATGCGTCGTATTCTAGGACAGCACCCAGACCGAATAACACTCCACTAAACACCCAGAATACTTCTAGTATGTCTCCACTTTGATAATCCGGTCCTTGAGCGAATTTAAACCACATATCTGCAATGTAGAGCGAAAATGCGGCTGCGGCAATCATTCGCCAAGATAAGGAGACTTTACCTCCCCAAAAAGCCAGTAGCATAATTGTGGCAATAATTAATAGCGCCACATCGCTAACTATGTAAAACAAATTCAGCAAAAAGGCAATTTGTTCAGTTGATGCTTGTTCCTTTTGAGAAATCAACCAAGCCAGAAAACTGCCTAATGCTCCAACTGCTGCCACAATTAGCCATTGCCATAATTCCAACTGAATTCGGCGATAAACCAAGGCTAAAGCCATACCAGCCCCTAAACATAAATATGTGAGGACAAAAAATATATCAGCAATAGATACATCTGGATCTTGTTTGAGGACGATTTCTGTATAGCCGAAAACGAGTCCACCTATAAAATAGGCAAACATTCCTAACCCGATTGACAGCCAGACTTTTCCACTACTAACCATTTGGGTACTCCGCCAGTTCCTCCAGCATAAGAGACTTGCACCCAAATAAGCCACAGCTTCAAAAATATTTGTGCCAATCACATACCACTGATCGCGGACTTCCATTCCCCGTTGCTCTGGGTCAGGGATTTTGGCACTAAACAACAAAAAGTATAACAATGCTAAAACAGCCCAGCTAAAACCAGCCAAAACGAGATTTTGAGTAGTTAATAGGGACTTAACGGGAGATGAATTGTTGTAAGATCTACTCATAGGGACTAACTAGGTAAATGGTCTGAATGTAATATTTTTTGCACATTGAATGAAATATAGCAGATTACAAACCAATATCCACCCTACTGCCAAAGCTTATTCAGGGGAGATTTTTGCACCCAACTGATAAATAGTTCTTGTTCTTCTACTGACATATCTTGTAATCGGTCATCTAGTTGATGGGCAAAGTTGGTATCACCAAAGTATGTTTTTCCTAATTTGTGCAGTTCTTCTAAAAGAATAATCACATGAGTTTCTTGCCAAGTCGGTATTTTACTCATTTGTGACAAATCCTCGGTCAAGAACGATTTTACTGTATCGGCAGAAGATATATCGGGAAATTGTTTTTGCTGTAATACCCCTGTTATATCCTTGGCAAATAAACTTGCTTGACGATTCCCTAATAGATCTTCAATATCTAGATAAACAGCTTGTAACAGCGTCAGAACACTTAGTGTCAAAATATCGGCTTTGCTATGACTGCCAGTATTACTACTGATCTGATCTAGCCTAACCTTTCCCCAAATGCTATAGCGCTCTGGTTCTTCTAGTAAGATGCAGGCTTTGCCTCGGTTATCTGTTAACGACTTCCAAAAAGTTTTAGCTTCGTCTTCTTCACTGGACTTAAAAACCGTAATCAAGCGAAAAGTCTGCCCCTGATAATAGAGAATTGGCACTTGCCGATCTTCTTTGTTGGGGTGCTGAACCGTTGAAATTTCAACATCCTGCCGTTTGAGAATAAACATAGCACTAGTAAATAACTCCTCACATTGGCTTTGTTGATCAAGAATATGTAATGGTTTTTAGTATCATTACGATGAAGTATAATTACTTATCGAGTTGGCAAAGAGCATTTGCCGGGGACTGGATACTTGACTGGGGTAAGCTTCTATGTAAGTATACATATTCGTGGGCAATTACCCCTTGACATCACAATATATCTGAATATCGTATCTATTTTGTTTCTTATTCTACGTCGACTGCTCAATCACTTGCAGTTTATTACTGAAATTAGGAAATTAAAAATTTCCTCTTGCCTATTTAGACAATTTTAGATATAATGATAAAGGCTTCACGGGTACGTAGCTCAGTTGGATAGAGCATCCGCCTTCTAAGCGGACGGTCGCTGGTTCGAGTCCAGCCGTACCCATTGATTAAATATAGCTGTAGCCAGAATGATTAGGACATTATTGATCCTTGAAAACTAATAATAGTAAGGGTTTCACTATTGCCTCTTGCCTATTCCCTCTTGCCTTCTGCTATATCTTGTTTGTCTGCCAGTTAGCTAGATTTACACAAGAATAGTTGAGGGTGTCAGGGCTAAAGTTTTCGTTAAATCTGTGAGGAGAAAGCGATCGCAGAGGTTAAATAATTCCATCTCTGTAGAAGTGTGTCGCATCAGTCGCAGGAAATGACCATCAGTATCAATATTCAAAGCAATGTAGTTGAGAAACATTTTTAGGTAGCCGATCCGCGCTCGTTCTGGCATAGTGGAAGCCGTAGGGGTTTGCCATAGGCGATCAATATAATGGCGCACCTCCACTAACGGCACTAGTGTGATCTGTTCTCCCCGTAAAGCCTGACGAATTTGATTAAACAGCCAAGGATTGCCAATCGCCCAACGTCCCACCATCACCCCCGCAGCCCCCGTTTGCGAAAGCACTTCCAAGGCAGTTGTCGCCGACTTGATATTGCCATTAGCCAGCACTGGACAGTTAACCCGTCTCACCGCTTCCGCAATCAAATCATATTTAACTTCCCCGTGATACATATCTTTCACCGTGCGACCATGCAAACTCAATAAATCAATATTGTGATCAGCAATTATATCTAGGATTTTATAAAAGTTATCTGTATTTTCAAAGCCTACACGCATCTTCACCGTTAAAGGTCTATCATTAACCACAGAACGCAGTTCTCCCAAAATCCGCTCGACTTTTTCCGGTTCTCGCAGCAATCCACCCCCAACATTTTTACGATAGATTCTCGGCGCAGGACAGCCCATATTCAAGTCTACTCCAGCGATATTATAGTTGCAGAGTTCCTTTGCCGTTCTGGCTAAATCGGGAATACTTTCACCAATCATCTGAGCAAAAACCGGGCGATCGGTATCATTTTCGGTAATTGCCGCCAGGATTTTGCGATTCAGTCGTGAGGTATCATTAACGCGAAAATACTCAGTAAAGAAGTAGTCAGGGCTACCGTAGTGGGCAATGACTTTCATAAACCAGAGATTGGTCACATCCTGCATAGGTGCAAGAGCGGTAAGTGGTAAGTCTTGCTGAAGCGATTGGGGTAGCGATACTTGGGACATGACAGAAAGATTTTAGATTTTAGATTTTGGATTGGGACTTTTCCGCAAAATGAGCAAGCTCATTTTACTTCTGACTCGGTGACTCGTGCTGTACAAGCATCCGCCGAGCTAATTTGACATAGGTTTTGACTGTGGTATAAGGCATTTCTAAATCTTCAGATATTGTCTGTAATGATTCCCCCATCTCTCTCCGGGCTAAAATTGTTGCCCAAGTTGTAGCAATTTTTTCCGTGCGTTCTCCTCCTATGCGTTTCCGTTGGGCTGTGAATATTGCTGTTAATTCTTCAATACGCCTTGGTAGTTGGTTATTGACAACTTCAACAGGTGTGTTTGATTCTGGTTCTACCCAATTTAAACAGGTTTGTCCGAGTCCAAAGGTGGTTTTGTGTCCGGTTCCACAGTAGGGAGCAAGTTGCACTAAGGCATAAAATAACTGAGTAAATTCGATATTAGTTAAAGCGCTTTGACTCAAACCCAAGGAAATTGCCCCTGTAAACCCAGTGACAGAACCCCGTTTACCTGCTGCAACCTTGACTGATTCTAAGCGATATTTGTGAATGATGACATTTTCATCTATCCATTCTAGAAAAGCTTCTGGTTCTATAGATATTCCTGAAAAGTCGTTCCAGCGTCTGAGGTAACTATGGAAAAGATTAACAGGAACGGGTAGGGGAAAGTGATGTCCTTTCCGACGGAAACTGGTAGGAGAAACAAAACTCAGATTAATATTTTTATGATTTCCTGTAGATGATTGTAGGAGGTGGTTGTAAGTAGTCGGTGGATGGATAATACTTATCTGTTTTATTTGTAAGACGGCATCTCTTAATTTTAAAGTTGTTGGAGGTTGTATTAACCACTCACTCAAAAACTTGACCACTGGTTGAGAAATGGCGTTAATCTGCCAACGATATATCTGATTTGCTTGTAGTTGTAGTTGTTTTCCCGTGGGAAATAATTG
This sequence comes from Aphanizomenon sp. CS-733/32, assembly GCF_028330045.1. Lineage (NCBI taxonomy): Bacteria > Bacillati > Cyanobacteriota > Cyanophyceae > Nostocales > Aphanizomenonaceae > Aphanizomenon > Aphanizomenon sp. CS-733/32. The sequence goes on along the minus strand of NZ_JAQMSE010000234.1, from coordinate 62,732 downwards.
ACCTTCTAGTGCGGAAATACTAAAAGGTCTTTCTGACTCACTATCATGCAAATAGGCTGAAAGTGTTGGGTTAATTTGCCGCACTTGGTCTAGAAACCAAGCATGAAGTCCAATGGTATATTGTGAGTATAGGTTGGTGGAATTGGTTGCTTCTAAGTCAAGGACTAAGCTAACTAATTCCGTATCATCCGCCCATGCTAAATAGGTAGTTTTTGAGGGGGTTTTACGGTTGCTGGATGTAGCTGAATTGTCCATTTTTATTTGATCCTGCAATATGTTAATGCTGAATATTTTACTGTATTTCCGTCCCCTTGCGGGGATGAGTTATGAGGAAAATAGTGCCGCAGGGCAAAAGTCTAGAAAAACAACTGCCTGATGAAATTATTAAATTAACAAAGACAAAAATTAGCAAGAATTTTGTTGGGTTTCCTTGCGTCAACCCAACCTAAGAAATGTTTAACTCATCAAATCTTGAAACAATGCGGTGCTTAAATAGCGTTCACCAAAAGAAGGTTGAATCATTACTATTAATTTACCCGCATTTTCTGGGCGTTTACCCACGACAATAGCAGCAGCTAAAGCCGCACCAGAAGATATTCCTGATAATAAACCTTCCTCCCTGGCTAATCTCCGTCCATATTCCATTGCTGCTGCGTCCTCCACTTGAACTACTTCATCAATTAGATCTTGACGCAAAACATCAGGAATAAATCCCGCACCAATCCCTTGAATTTTGTGAGAACCGGGTTTACCACCTGATAGAATCGGACTATTACTAGGTTCGACTGCGATCGCTTGAAAACTCGGTTTGCGTTGTTTAATTACTTCAGCAATACCAGTAATTGTGCCGCCCGTTCCTACCCCAGAAATTATGATATCAACTTCTCCGTCCGTATCTGCCCAAATTTCCTCTGCGGTGGTTTCTCGGTGAATTTTCGGATTGGCTGGGTTAGCAAATTGTTGTAACATGAAGGCATTGGCAGTATTGGCAACAATCTCCTCGGCTTTGTTAATTGCGCCGCGCATTCCCTGAGTTCCTGGTGTTAATTCCAAACTTGCACCATAAGCCCGCAACATAGCCCGTCTTTCTTGGCTCATGGTTTCCGGCATAGTTAAAATTAACTTGTAGCCACGGGCGGCTGCTACCATTGCTAAAGCAATACCTGTGTTACCAGATGTTGGTTCAACTAAAATGGTTTTGCTCGGTGAAATTAAACCTTCAGCTTCAGCGGAAAGGATCATACTTACGCCAATTCTGTCTTTTACAGAGGCCGCAGGATTCATACTTTCTAGTTTGACGACTATCCTCGCTACTACTCCCTCGGCTTGGGGAATTGTATTCAACTGAATTAATGGAGTTTTGCCAATAAGTTCTGTTACGTCTTTAGCAATTCGCATTTTTTAACTCCTAAAATTTATATATTAAATATTAATCTATTTTGATTAGGTATTTATCTGATTAATTTTTTATAGTAGGCATGACCATTTTACCACAATTTCTGTCTATTCCCACAAGAAAATATTCCTAATTGATAGCAATAACTACATTTGTCGAAGGTATCGCTCACCAGTATATTTATAGGGTGCGTTAGATATAAAAAATCTGTTTATGTCTAACGCACTCTACTATAGATATTTAGTTCTTCGGTGGATTTGGTGGACACCAGAAGAGATTTTTACTCGAAACTCCCAGGGATTCTAAAATCCCTTTCATCACATCTGTACAGTACATCCAATGTCCCAAATCGTCATACATTCGATCAGGATTAAACTCGAAATTGTCATGTAATACATTAGGCAGATTTGAGAACTCATCAGAGGATTGGGGGGAAAGAATCAACAGTTGAAAAGGCTTACCTTGACATTGTTTTTCCAACTTATTCAACAGATCAATTACTCCACCTCGGTCAGCAATTCCTGTGCGAATAAATAGGACTTGATCACAATGATCGAGGGCGTACCAAAACCTTTGAGAACGTGCGGTATAACGGACTCGCATCCGTTCATAGATAGGAGACATATTGTTAACAGGGTCTTCCGTGTCCTCAACTTCATGGGCAAAGGATAGACCCCCCCATTTGCGATGATAAATTCTGCGTTCCTCGGAATTGTAATGCAGCAAATGAGGATTCCACATATCATAAAAACGGTTTTCAATGATATCTGCAATATCTGCAATCTTGGTAGTGCGGGTCAAATCAAAGGGAAAAGCTGGACCATCGTATTCCATCTTATACAACATCATGCGGACAGCACAGCGATCGCCTAAAGGTAGAATAGCCACACGGCTAATGTCTGATAATTTGCATTTATATTGCAAAAATACTGCTGATTTCGGTGGCGCTTTCACTCGGCTTTCTAAGCCATCCCTACCAATCATCATGGTACGAAAAGGTGCATCGGGATGAAGGGGATCTTCATATACACCTGATGGTATGGCTTTTAATGCTTTGCGAATTTCCGGCCACATTGGCTGGATATTGTACTCATTATCTGATTCGTTGATCATCCAGATCTGATGTTCGTCTTTTTGTAAAATCCCCAGATGCCCATCGTAGAATAAAACCTGGGAGTTATTCGGTGCAAAGAGATTGAAAGCCGCACTGTATTCCAAATCAGCACCAGGGGGAATATTCACGGTTGTGGAGATAGTTCCATTCTCTTGCACAGCAAAGAAAGGGAGTATGCCTTTTTCAGCATTTTTGGCAATGTAAATACCGGGGATTAATCCTGCCTGATTTTGCAGCACAGTTTGTAATTCTTGCCAATAGGGAGCAATGGTATAATTATACTTAGATGGATTTCTCATCCGCAAACTCTTCTCCTCGATACAGGCACAGACATAGAAACCTGCGTTGTCAAGGTAAATGGGAATTTCGTTCGGTTGCCAGAAGCGTTGTTTTTCCTTTGCTAATTCCTCTTTTTCAATTTGGAAGAGACTCAGATCAATTGCCTCATACATCAAATTATGACCGATGGTGTTAGGGTGAGATGGGTCAAAAGATATTCCCTCTTGCCAGCGTCCCTGACCATTATCTAATGGTGCTAACCAATCCAAAACCGGCACACCCCAATTCAACATTCGGTTGTGTGTATCTTTCAACAACCAATGATGTTCAGGGGAAAAGTCGCCATTGGGATAGACACCACCGAGAATGGGACGTGCGCCCAGTGTCCGGGTCATTTTTACCAACTGCTGCAAACCACTTTCAAACCGTCGCTGTACTGCCCTGCGTTCGTGGGGAGAACAATAGGCTAACCCTTCGTTACCCAGAGATAGGGCAATAATTACTATATCAGGTTTTTCTGGGGTGACAACTGAGGCAAATCGAGCGATCGTTCTGCTGACATTTGCGCCCGATTCTGATAGATTTATGACTTGATGCCCATATTTTTGCTGCAACTCCTCTGCCAACTGCCAAGCCCAACCCCTCAATAACCAAGCCTTCTGTCCTAATGCGACAGAACTGCCAATCACGACTATTTTCAGACCACCCGAATCTTTTTCAATGGGTTTAATCTCACTCACATCCCGAAAATATCCGAAGGGATAGGGCTGTAAATAACCATAGGCCCCATCATCCACAACAATAGTACCGGACTGTTGTTCACGGTTGATTGGTAGCCAACGGTTTGCACCCATAGCTTCCCATTGTCCATGTCCTTCGGCATCAATGCGTACATACTTGTATTCAACTCTTTGGCAATTATCAGACTCCAAAGACGGTTGGATATCAATGTCTTTATCTGTCCACCATAAAGGATAAAGATCGCCACTTGTCCGAAGATGAACACATTTGGTAATATCCCACAATCCCAATTCGGGAGTAGAACCGACGATACCAATGGATTCACCAGTTTGTGTGGAGGCACTAACCTGGAATTGATACATATGTTTTTGCTGGTTTAGGTGTACAATGCCATCGGTAAAGGCAAAATCCTGGCAAATACCTTGACAGACTATCACATAGAACACCTAGTAAGGATAAAAAATATAGCAGGAGTCAGGAGTCAGGAGTAAAAACCTGTTGTGGACGGAGTTTCATGAATACCTACGGTACGTTGACACAAACAATTTATGTCCTCACCACCTTGACCGTTACTATATATTCAAAATTACCCACTTTATCAACTTTGATTACGCCAAATCTGAACCCCTATTAGTTATAAAGCCGTTGCTGAATTGAGGTATGAAACTAAAAACTCAAAATCTAAAACTTTGCGCGAAACAAAATTCATCCAATCAGCAACGCCATTTTTTTAATCTAAAATTGCCAACAGATGACCAAGGTTTTCCACGCCTGTGGCAAAATTTAGTAAAGTTGTAATAAAATTAATATTCCCAGCATGACCGTAACTATTCCTAATCTCCCCAGTCTTTACGAAGCCTTCTCCACAGAAGCCAAATGGCAAAAATTCTGGGAAGACAATCAAGTTTACAAAGCTGACCCCAACCACAAAGGCGAACCCTACTGCATCGTTATCCCTCCACCTAACGTCACTGGCAGTTTGCACATGGGTCATGCTTTTGAGGGGGCCATCATTGACAGCCTGGTGCGTTACCACCGCATGAAAGGACGGAATACTCTATGGCTACCGGGAACTGACCACGCCAGCATTGCTGTACAAACGATTTTAGAAAAACAACTCAAAGCCGAGGGGAAAACTCGCCATGATTTAGGGCGGGAAAAGTTCCTAGAACGGGCTTGGCAATGGAAGGCGGAATCTGGTGGGACAATTATTAATCAGTTAAAACGGTTAGGTGTATCCGTAGACTGGACGCGGGAACGCTTTACATTAGATGAAGGTTTATCAAAATCTGTTTTAGAAGCATTTATTCGTCTCCATGAAGAGGGATTAATTCATCGTAGTAACTATTTGGTGAATTGGTGTCCCGCTTCTGGTTCAGCGGTGTCTGATTTGGAAGTAGAACCCAAGGAAGTAAATGGGAATCTGTGGTATTTCCGTTATCCCCTCAGCGACGGTTCGGGTTTTCTGGAAGTGGCGACAACTCGCCCGGAAACCATGTTAGGTGATACAGGTGTGGCGGTTAATCCCCATGACGACAGATATAAACACCTGATTGGGAAAACCGTAACTTTACCAATTATGAACCGGGAAATCCCGATTATTGGTGATGAATTGGTGGACGCGACTTTCGGGACAGGTTGCGTGAAGGTGACACCCGCCCATGACCCCAATGACTTTGAAATGGGTCAACGTCATGATTTGCCGTTGATTAATATTATGAACAAGGACGGCACATTAAATGAAAATGCCGGTGATTTTCAAGGTCAAGACCGCTTTGTGGCGCGGAAAAATTTAGTAGCCCGTTTAGATGCTGAAGGTGTTTTAGTCAAAGTTGAGGATTATAAACATACAGTACCCTATAGCGATCGCGGCAAAGTCCCCGTTGAACCTCTGCTTTCTACTCAATGGTTTGTGAAAATCCGCCCCCTAGCTGATAAAACCCTAGATTTTTTCGATAATCAAGACTCCCCCGAAATTGTCCCCCAACGTTGGTCTAAAGTTTATCGTGATTGGTTAGTAAATCTGCGTGATTGGTGTATTTCTCGCCAGTTGTGGTGGGGTCATCAAATTCCCGCTTGGTATGCTGTCAGCGAAACCGAAGGAGAAATTACCGATTCTACACCTTATTTTGTCGCCCGTAATGAAGAGGAAGCGCTACAAAAAGCCAAAGCCCAATTTGGGGAAGATGTAAAATTAACACAAGACCCCGATGTTTTAGATACTTGGTTTTCCTCTGGACTGTGGCCATTTTCCACTTTAGGTTGGCCTGAGGAAACACCAGATTTAGCGGCATATTACCCCACAGCGACCCTAGTAGCTGGATTTGATATTATCTTTTTCTGGGTAGCTAGAATGACGATGATGGGAACACATTTTACCGGAAAAATGCCGTTTAAAACTGTATACATTCATGGTTTGGTCAGGGATGAAAATAATAAGAAAATGTCGAAATCAGCAAATAATGGGATTGACCCATTATTGTTGATTGCTAAATATGGAACTGATGCTTTACGCTATACCTTAATTAAGGAAGTTGCGGGTGCTGGTCAAGATATTCGTTTAGAATATGATCGCAAAAAAGATGAATCTATGTCTGTTGAAGCTTCTCGCAATTTTGCCAATAAGTTGTGGAATGCAGCCCGATTTGTAATGATGAATTTGGATGGACAAACCCCAGCCCAATTAGGTCAACCAGTTCCCACGGAATTAAGTGATAAGTGGATTGTTTCCCGGTTCAACCAAGTTGTTAAACAAACAAATCATGATATTGAAAATTATGGTTTAGGTGAAGCAGCAAAGGGACTTTATGAATTTATCTGGGGTGATTTCTGTGATTGGTATATTGAATTAGTCAAATCCAGATTACAGAAAGATGCAGAACCCGCATCTCGTAAAGTTGCCCAACAAATTATTGCCTATATTTTAGAAGGGATTTTAAAATTACTCCATCCCTTTATGCCTCACATTACAGAGGAAATTTGGCAAACTCTCACCCAACAACCCACCGAAAATCCCCAATTTTTACCTTTGCAAGCATATCCTGAAGCCGATAATTATCTGATTGATTCAGCTTTGGAAACACAGTTTGATTTGTTAATTGGCACAATTCGGACAATTCGCAATTTACGAGCAGAAGCAGATATTAAACCAGGGGTAAAAATTACTGCTAATTTGCAAACTGAAAGCGAAGGTGAAAGATTTATTCTTACTGCGGGACAAGCTTATATTCAAGATTTAGCCAAGGTAGAAAATTTAACAATTGTTGATGCTAATTCTGTTGTTGTTCCCCAAGAGATTGCACAAGTTGAAGATAATAAATATGGGGGTGGATTAAAGATAATTGGTTTAACAATTGTCGCCCTTATCGGCTTGAAAGTAGCTGTATTTGTGGCTAATACGGCATTAGATATTCCCTTCTTTGGTACTAGCTTTGAAATAGTTGGTTTAGGTTATGTTAGTTGGTTTGCTTTTCGTTATTTACTCAATGGGGAAGCAAGAGAAGAGTTATTTGCAAAATACTTTCCACCCAGTGAAACACCAACTGAACCAGAATTACCACCAACCGCACCCCAAGAAAAAGAAAATTCCATTGCTGGTGTTGTCGGGACTGTACAGGTAGTTATTCCCTTAAAAGGAGTTGTAGATATTGAAGTTGTCCGTGCAAAACTAGAGAAAAGCTTACAAAAAGCCGAAGCGGAAGCCCAATCTTTAAGTGCCAGATTAAGCAATTCTAAGTTTGTAGATAAAGCCCCCGCAGACGTTGTACAGACTGCAAGAGAGACTTTAGCAGAAGCACAAAAACAAGCAGAAATTTTACGCATACGTCTGGAGACATTATAGGAGGAGTCAGGAGTCAGGAGTTAAGAGTCTCTTATCATAAGGCTTTTACTCTAGATTCTGTATCTCATTCAAGTGCATACCGCTATATCGTAGATATTGCTTTAATGGGTGATTGGTAATTAGTAATTAGTTGGGAAAATTCGCTATTACCCATTACCCATTACCCATTACCTATTCCCTAAAAACTATGTTATATCTTGCCCAAGTACATAAAAATGATTTTTTAGATCAATATCAATTACGTTTATTAGCACGACAAGAATCAGAAAACTTTTGGTTAACAATTTCGGAAGAAACTTTAATTATTTTAGGAAAGGGAAATACCACAAGTAATAACTTATTAGTCTTAGTTAAACTATCTCCTACCGGTGAAATTGAAACAATTGAAGATGCTACCGACTGGGTGATTAATCTAGTAGAAATCTATCTTTCTAAGGGAATTACTCCTGAGTTTCTCAAACAAGAAGCGGTAAAAATGGAGAATTGGCAGCAAAGTTTAACCTTACAAAATCAAGATTTAGCCCGTCGTAGTTTAGAATTAGAAGCACGACGTGAACAAATTGAAGCTTTAGAAGAAAAATATCAGAACTATGATTTACATGATTAAGTTTATACATTTGCGCCCCACTAATCCTTAATCAATCGTCAAGTGTAGCGATCGCTCTGAGTTAGTATATCACTATTATGATACTAATTTATTCCTAAGCTATAAAAGTAATATTTATCACCAACTATTGATTAAGGTCGTGAGCGATTTTTGGCAAATTGGGTTAATATATGGATAACCGTTAAATCGCCTAAGTTATCCTATATTTTCCATCATAGACTTATTAGTAAATTTAAATTATGTTATCTCTAAACCCCCCTCTCACCAAACAAGATTTTATTAACTCTGGCTGGAAAGAAGTGGTTAATAGCAGCGAGAGAAAAGAATGTCTTAGCTATCACATGACTTTCTGGAATAAGGCAAAGCAAGCAGAAGCAGCAGTCAATATTAGAGAACAGATTGTTTTTGAAATTTTGGCCTTTGTCACCGGTGCTGCAATCAAGCCAGAATTAAACGATAAGTTTTTTGGTGAAGTTTTTAGTAACCTCGCGGAAGAATATTTAAACTTTTTAACTGAAATTGCACCTGAAATATCAGATCCAGAACTTCAGGCACGAGTAGCTGATATTCTGTGGGTGAAAAATGGTAACTACCAAATGGCGCAGTTAGCAGTTGAGGCTTATTTAGAATCTGCTAAACAACTAGAAGATCCTCAAAAATGGAGTCATTGTGTTGATAGGATAGAAAGATCGCTTAGGTTAGCACACAAAATTAATTATAAACAAGAAATTGTTATTGAATATATAGACGAGGTTTTAAATCGTTACCAAGGAGAAGATCCATTATGGCTATCAATAAAGCTCCATGAGCTTTTACAAGGGGAAAAAAACATCAATTTTTTGCGGAAAAAGCAACTTTTAAATACTGCTAAATACGCTGCTCTAGCTGAGAAAGGGGCAATTTTTCAAGAATCTAGTAAAGAATGGGATAAAGCACGAAACTACTGGGAAATTAAGGCAGAATGGCATCGTATTGAAAAAAATGTAGCAAAGGCATATACAGAGAGAATGCTTGTTGCTGAAACTTACATCAAGGAAGCTGAAGATTCTTTAACTAAACATCCACTTCCTTACCTAAAAGCATCACACGATTTACAGAAAGCTTTTGAAGCATTTGAAAAATTAAAAAGCCAAGGTACAGAAGAAGAAAAAGCAGCGATAAACACTAAATTAGAAGAAATTCACAAACGTCTTCTTGAGTGTCAACAGAAATCATCTAATGAGTTAATAACAATTTCTTCTGAGTTTAATATTAGTGAAGAAGTAGAATTAGCTAGATCACAGGTTAGAGGGAAAGAATTTCCAGAAGCACTATTATCTTTGGCTTCTTTAGCAACTCCACCTAAAGTTTCAGAACTGCGACAAATCGTGGAGGAAACAGCTAGTTTATCCCATTTTTTGCCAATAGTGAAAATGAATGAGATGGGTAAAGTTATAGCGCGTCAAATTACTAACTCTAATGACTGGGAAGAAGCAATTAAGTTTGAAATGTATGTAAAAGCTGCTGAATATCAAAAAATTTATGCTCAGGCTTTTATTGAACCAGCTAGATATCAAATCTTTTCGGAACATATAATACAAAAATCGGAAGAAAACAAAATCAAAGAAACCGACTTACTTCCATTGGTTATAAATAACCCTTTTGTACCACCAGGAAGAGAAAAGTTATTTATCAAAGGTCTTTATGCTGGATTAATCGGAGATTTTATTACTTCTACTCATATCTTAATTCCCCAAATTGAAAACTCCGTTCGTTATCTACTCTCTAATAGAGGAGCAATAACTTCGGGAATTGACAACAAAAATAATGGTATTCAAAAAGAAGACAATTTAAATGCAACTCTTTTCCCCAGTAAGTATCCACAAATTACTTCAATTTTTGATGAAGATACACTTTTTGATCTTCAAGGTTTATTAATAGAGAAATCTGGGTCAAATTTAAGAAATCGTATGGCTCATGGTTTAATTAATGATAATGACTTTTCCAGTCCTATTTTTTCTTACTTATGGTGGGTGACATTACGTCTATGCTTTGGTGCAGGAATATTAATACCTGAAGAAATTGTAGAAGAGTCTAACCCTTTAGTCAAATTTGCTGGTATGTTCAAAGATGATCCATTTTTTGATGAATTTGTCGAAGAAATGGCAGAAAATCGGCGTAAATTAGATGAAGAAATAGCTGCTTATGAAGCTTCTATTGAGGAGAATCATGCAGCGTGAGTATCTATATTCTTGATACTAATATTGTGACTCTTTTACAACATGAAAATAATCAAATCATTCAACGTATTAGAGCCGTTGACAGTTCTAGCATATTTGTGACAACTATCACGCTTGAAGAACAATTAAAAGGTAGACTAGCTATTATCAATAAATGTAATAGCAATCAAAATCTACAAGGATTAGCATCTGCTCATCGAAATCTAAAACTGACTCAAAATTTCTTTTGTAATCTCAATTTATTGGAGTTCAATGAAGCAGCTTGTGAATGTTATAAAAAGTTACGACAGCAAAAAATTAACAGCGGTTCACAAGATTTAAGAATTGCTGCAATAGCTTTAGTTAATCGAGCAATTGTAGTTACTCAAAATTATAAAGACTTTATCAAAGTTCCTGATTTAACCATTGAAGATTGGACTGTAGAATATTTCTTATAAAACCTCACCCAGAGACACAAAAACCCTCTTTGCGCCTCTGCGTGAACTTAATCCTTAATTAACCCCTCCAACATCACCTGTAAATCCTGCGTCAACTCACTCACACCCTTACGCAAAGCTTGTTTACTCCCTTGACAGTTTTCCCATCTTGTATTCACATTAATCGGTTCACCAACCAAAATCATGGATTGTTTTAAACCTAAACGTGGCCTTCCTGGTAAAGTAGAATCCTGAATACGAGACAACATATCAAACATTAATAAAAGGGTTTCTGCAAATCTTTCCGGCGTGGGTTTTTCGAGAATATAATCAGCAGTAACCGCCACAAAACTTTCAGCAATTCTCATGTGCTGCATTTTCAAATCGGCTTCTTGGGCTATCCAATCAGCCAGACCACGTTTAAAAGGTGGTAAACTGGGAATATCGGCAATATCATCTCGATAAATATAATTCCAACCAGCATCTTCTAAACGACGACATCTATCAATAAAATTACCTTGAGACTGGAGATTAAAATACTTTTCTGTGATTTTCAAAGCCGTGTCCATCAAACGGTGTAATCTAGTAATTAACACTTCATTTATAGTAACTTCTGAACTGATAATTTCTGGAAAATCTTGATGATAGAAACGGCGATAAAATTCCTCCATTTCCGAAATTAGATATGCAGCTAAACGTAAAACCCGCTGATATAAAATTCCTTCCCGTTCCTTTCCATTTGTACTAAGTTCCGTCCCAGGTAAACCGCTATCAGCTTCCAATTTAGATAACAGCCAATCTATTTTTTGCCAAGGGGGATTAACATAACTATATTTAATACCAATAGGAATAATAAAAACCTGTTCTTCGCGGTTAGCCTTTTTTAAATCTTCCACACACCAAAAACCCAATTGTGCCACACCAGGTTCTAAGGGACTGACTATACTACTATGTCCATTTGTACCACCTTCAGGAGCGATCGCTATCGGCATTTCAGCATTAGCAAATAATTCCCGTGCCATTTGGATAGCATTTTTATCTACGCGTTTCCCCCTACGAATTGGTACACCACCAAGTCTGGAAAATAACCATCCTAACCAATTTCCTGCCCATAAAGTCATTCCTCGTTCATACATAAAATGACTGTGAACAGGGTATTTAAGATTAATACCTTTTTCTCTTGCTACCTGGGGGACAATCCGTGATAGTAGGTATAACATAGATAGAGGATCTTCCACCTCTGGGTGACGGAAAGCAATTAAAAATCGGACTTTACCTGCTTGAAATTCGTGGTATAATTTAGCCAAGACTTCCGCATTTTTGGCTTCAACCTTGACAATACCCGCAGGTAGCCAAGGTCTAGTTCTCACCCGCAAAATCAAAGGCAAAAACCAAGACACAACTTTAACCACAAAGGGATTATGACGTTGAGGAATAAATTTTAGGGGAGGTTGGGTAGAATGAATAGATTTAGGCAAGTTGTTCTCCTGTGGTGAGGCAAAAAAAGCTAAAATTGAGCGATAGCGAAGCGCTCCGCAGGAATCGCTGCTAATTTAATTATGATAGTGAATGGTCACCCAATATGAACACACCACCAGACCAGCGAAAATTTGCCCCCGCAACCCAGCGCAACCGCGAACCCATTCTAGAATTACTTTTACAAATATTGCCTCAACATGGGACTATTTTAGAAATCGCCAGTGGCACAGGTGAACACGCTACATTTTTCTCCTACCACCTCGCACCTCGGCAATGGCTACCTTCCGACCCTGACCCCGAACTGCGTGCTAGTATTAACGCATGGGCTGAATTTTTTCCCTGTGAAGCCATGCAACCACCCATAGATTTAGATGCTAGTTCACCAATATGGCCGGTAGAAACAGAACCATTACCAGAGCCTCCTATTTCTGCTATTGTTAATATTAACATGATTCATATTTCCCCTTGGTCAAGCTGTTTAGGACTCATGGCAGGGGCTGGACGGATACTCCCACGCAATGGTATACTTTACTTGTATGGACCATACAAAGAAAATGGCGAACATACAGCACCCAGTAACGCTGCCTTTGATGAATCTTTACAAGCGCAAAATCCAGACTGGGGAGTGCGTAACCTAGAAGATGTAGTAAAAGCTGCCCAAGCCCAAAATTTAATATTGCACCAAACTTACCCCATGCCAGCAAATAACCTTTCCTTAGTATTTAAACATAATTAGGGCTTGCTGGATTGAAATGCGGCTTTTATTCTTTGCGCCTTTGCGTGAGACGTATTTCGTAAATCAATGGAGGTTAGCGGACTCGAACCGCTGACATCCTGCTTGCAAAGCAGGCGCTCTACCAACTGAGCTAAACCCCCAAGTCTGTTTTTTATGTAAAAAGGGTTGATTTTACATAACTATATCATCATAAACTATTATTATTAATTTGCCAAGACCATGAACCAAGAAAATCAGACAGTTGTTGCTGCACTATATAAATTCGTGAATCTACCTGATTGTAGAGAACTACAAGCAGCCTTATTATCCCTTTGTGAGTTACAAGGAATAAAAGGAACTATCTTACTAGCACAGGAAGGAATTAACGGCACAATTGCTGGTTCTCGTCAGCAAATTGACACAGTTCTAGCCTTTCTTCGCAGTGACTCGCGGTTTGCAGATTTAGAACATAAAGAATCCTACACAGAAATTCCCCCATTTGAGCGGTTAAAAATTCGGTTAAAAAAAGAAATTGTCACTTTAGGATTACCAGAAGTAAACCCAGCGGAAAAAGTAGGAACTTATGTCAAACCTAAAGATTGGAATGATTTAATTTCTAATCCAGAAGTCACAGTCATTGATACCCGCAATGATTATGAAGTCAGCATTGGGACTTTTAAAGGTGCAGAAAATCCCCAAACTCAAATATTTAGAAACTTTCCCGAATATGTACAAAAACATCTTGACCCCAAAAAACATAAAAAAGTAGCCATGTTTTGTACCGGAGGAATTCGTTGCGAAAAAGCTTCTTCCTACTTACTCTCTCAAGGTTTTGAAGAAGTGTATCACCTCAAAGGAGGCATTCTCAAATATCTAGAAGAAATTCCCCCAGCAGAAAGTTTATGGCAAGGAGAATGTTTTATCTTTGATCAAAGAGTCACAGTTAGTCATGACTTAGAAACAGGAAATCAAGAATTATGCTTTGCTTGTGGATATCCCATTTCCGAAAAAGATAAAACCTCCCCAGAATATGAAAAAAGTATTTCCTGTCCTCACTGTTTCCACACCTTAACACCCGAAAAAAGAAAGCGACTACAGCAAAAATGGAAACATTACCAATCAATAAATTCCACCAATCCTTAATTTCTTCCTTTCCTCTCTGCGCCTCTGCGCCTCTGCGAGAAAAAAATCAAGATATAGAAAAAACCCTAATATCCAAAAGTGATCATTACAATATATTAATACAGAAACCTTTGGAGAACGATTTGTGGTAGCTAATCTCCCGCGCATTCAACCTCACACCGGTGAAAAATTAGGCAACTTTGCACAAAGACACATTGGAGCAAACCCTGATGATGTCAAGCAAATGCTTGATATATTAGGTCTTTCCCACCTTGATGACCTCATTGATAAAACAGTACCACAGGCAATCCGCTTTCATCAAACCCTCAATCTACCAGCAGCACAAAGCGAATTTGCAGCATTGGCAAAATTAAAGCAAATAGCCGATAAAAATCAAGTTTATCGCTCATTTATCGGCATGGGGTATTATGACTGTATCACCCCTACCGTCATTCAACGCAACATCTTAGAAAATCCCGGTTGGTATACAGCATACACCCCTTATCAGCCAGAAATTGCCCAAGGACGTTTGGAAGCGTTGTTAAATTTCCAAACCATGATTATTGACTTAACGGGGTTGGAAATTGCTAACGCTTCTTTACTTGACGAAGGGACAGCAGCCGCAGAAGCAATGAGCATGAGTTATGGTGTGTGCAAAAACAAATCCCATAACTATTTTGTTTCTAGTGAATGTCATCCGCAAACCATTGATGTATTGCAAACACGCGCCAAACCTTTGGGTATAAACATCATTATCGGTGATCATCAAACCTTTGATTTTTCCGAAACTATCTTTGGTGCAGTTCTGCAATATCCCGCAACCGACGGGACAATTTACGACTACTGCGATTTTATCACAAAGTCCCATGCTCAGGGTGCATTGGTGACTGTAGCCGCAGATCCTTTGAGTTTAACATTACTTACACCCCCTGGTGAATTAGGGGCTGATATTGCTGTAGGTAGTACCCAACGCTTCGGTATTCCCTTGGGATTTGGGGGACCACACGCTGCCTATTTTGCCACGAAGGAAGAGTATAAACGGCTCGTTCCAGGGCGCATTGTGGGGGTATCAAAAGATATTCACGGTCAACCTGCGTACCGTTTAGCCTTACAAACCCGTGAACAGCATATCCGCAGAGATAAAGCCACCAGTAATATTTGCACAGCACAGGTATTATTGGCAGTGATGGCGAGTATGTATGCAGTTTATCATGGACCAGATGGATTGAAACAAATTGCTCAAAATATCCATGAACTTACCGCAACTTTAGCCGCAGGATTGAAAAAGTTAGGTTATAAAATCACTTCTGAAAACTTCTTTGATACCTTGCGGGTAGAATTAGGAAATACCAGATTAGAAGCAATTCTTGACGCTGCAAATGAGAGAAATATCAATTTGAGAATTTTTGATAATTCCACAGTGGGTATTTCCTTAGATGAAACGACCACCGAAACAGATTTAATTGACATTTGGCAAATTTTCGCATTAAAAGATCAATTACCTTTTACTGTGGAAGAATTACCAATTTCTCATTCTCAATTATCACGTCAAAGTAAATATCTCACTCATCCAGTTTTTAACCGTTACCATTCAGAAACTGAGTTATTACGTTATTTACATCAACTAGAAAGCAAGGATTTATCATTAACAACTTCAATGATTCCCTTGGGTTCTTGTACTATGAAGTTAAACGCAACTTCGGAAATGATTCCCGTCACTTGGGCAGAATTTGGGAAAATCCATCCTTTTGCGCCAATTTCCCAAACTAGAGGTTATCAAATCCTCTTCCAACAACTAGAAGCATGGTTAGGAGAAATTACAGGTTTTGCAGGAATTTCCTTACAACCAAATGCAGGTTCTCAAGGTGAATATGCGGGACTTTTGGTAATTCACGAATATCATCAAAGTCGCGGAGAAGGACATCGAAATATTTGTTTAATTCCGCAATCTGCCCATGGAACAAATCCCGCGAGTGCGGTAATGTGCGGAATGAAAGTAGTAGGAGTTGCTTGTGATGATCAAGGTAATATTGATGTTGCTGATTTAAAAGCCAAAGCTGAAAAACATAGTCATGAATTAGCAGCATTAATGGTGACATATCCATCAACTCATGGGGTATTTGAAGAAGCAATTCAAGAAATTTGTGCGGTAATTCATAGTCACGGTGGACAAGTTTACATGGACGGCGCTAATATGAACGCCCAAGTGGGTATTTGTCGTCCTGGTGATATTGGTGCTGATGTTTGTCATTTGAACTTACACAAAACTTTCTGTATTCCTCATGGTGGTGGTGGTCCCGGTATGGGTCCCATTGGTGTCGCTTCCCACCTTGTACCGTTCCTTCCTGGACATTCTGTAGTGAGAATGGGTGGTGATTTGGGTGCTGTTTCTGCTGCACCTTGGGGTAGTGCAAGTATCTTAGTGATTTCTTGGATGTATATTATCATGATGGGTGCAGATGGGTTGACGGAAGCAACCAAAATTGCGATTCTGAATACTAATTACATCGCTAAGAAATTAGAGTCATATTATCCGGTTTTGTATCAGGGAAAAAATGGTTTAGTGGCACATGAATGTATTTTAGATTTGCGAAGTTTGAAGAAATCAGCGCAGATTGAAATTGATGATGTTGCGAAGCGGTTAATGGATTATGGTTTTCATGCACCTACTGTTTCTTGGCCTGTTGCTGGGACAATTATGGTAGAACCAACGGAAAGTGAATCTAAACAGGAATTAGATAGATTTTGTGATGCTTTGATTGCGATTCGTGAGGAAGTTGCGGCAATTGAATCTGGTAAAATGGACATTCACGATAATCTTTTGAAAAATGCCCCTCACACTGCGGAAAGTTTGATCATTGGTGAGTGGAATCATCCCTATTCCCGTGAACAAGCTGCTTATCCTGCACCTTGGAATAAGGAATATAAGTTCTGGCCAAGTGTGGGGAGAATTGATGCTGCTTTTGGGGATAGGAATTTTGTTTGTTCTTGTTTACCGATGGAGGCTTATAGTTAATTTGTAGTCTCTAAGATCCCCGACTTCTGATATCAATTTATCATTGATTAACAAGGTTGAAAAAAGAAGTCGGGGATCTGAATTTTTGAGTTTTTGTGATTGACTGTTTTATTATCAATTTTTAAAGCTGAGTAATTTTTTGATGAATTTGATTTATGAGACATCTAATATTCTCTAATTTATCTTCTTTTGCTAAAACCTTATTTAATATTGAATTTTTTATTTTTTGTATTAATTTATCTTGATTGGATATTTTGGGATCACTGGAAGAAAACTTACCTATTCTACTTTTTATATCCTTAAATTTAGTTATATGGTTATTTTCTATAATAGGTATCAATTTATTTACTAAACTTTCATCTTCTATTTGGTTAACTAAATCTTTTGTAATTTGTCTTATTTCTTCATATCCATCTTGATTGTTTTGTCCTAGAATTTTTACTGCAAAGAAATCCTCTAAACATTCCTCGTTACCTGTATGTTTTGTCAGATCATTGTTAGGATATAGTTCTTGGAAATCATATAGTTTTTTTCCAATAAAAATAAAGCGATTTTGTAATTTAATGATTGCTTCTTTACGTTTTTCTATGTGCTTAACTAAACCGAAATTTACATCAGCATCTAATACAAAAACACTTTTATTTTGCTCTTCATATATTTTGGAAAGAAGGATATATGGTATCAGATTATCTTTCCCATGTAGATTAATAATTCTGGGCGGAATTTGAGATGTAAATTTCGGAAAAAGATATGAAAATAACATCATTTCTTCTTCACCTTCTACAGTTATAAACGGAGTAGAGAAAATATTTAATTCAAGACCAAGAGCATCTTCAATAGGTTTTAATATATTTAATTCCCTATCCTTTTGTGGGTTTATAAAAGGAATATTATCAAAAAGTTTTTCAAAATCAATTTTTTTATCACTATACTTTACTAAACCTATAGAGTCTAATCTATCTGTCAGTATTAAATGTTGAGAATGGGTTGAAAATATAATATTTATTCTTTCATTGGATTTCTGTTGTAAATATTTGATTAATTTTTTCTGCCAAGCCGGATGTAAATATGCTTCTAGTTCATCTATTAACAAAAGACAGTTGATATTTTGAAAATATGAAATAGCTTCTATCACAAAAATTAATGAAACTAAAACCCCTAATCCTGCGCTTGCTTGTGTTAAACTCACCTCACTTCTACCATCGAATACTACTTTGATACATTTTTGTAACTGATTTATTTGCTCATTATTTAGTTTATCAGGTTTAAAATTAGAATTTTGGATCAAATCAATAATACATTCATGTAAATATTTTAAATCTTCTTTATTTATATTATTCAACTCGTCAACTCCAATACCTAAAGTAGTTCTAATAACTTTATTTAATGGGGGTTCAGTTCGTTCTGTTTTAGTTGCTATTTCTCTTATTACTACTTCTGAATTTTCATGAAATACCTTTAGTGATGTATTCACATTAGCTATTATTTCTTTTAAAATATCGTTATTAGGTGATATTGAATTAATGTTTTGAATCTTATCTACTATTTTGATAACTTCATCAGAACGAATAGTTTCTGAGGGTTTATCATTATGACTAATAAGATATTGGTTTAAAGGTAATTCTATATGCAATGTTAAAAATTCAATGTTCTCTCGAAGGTATTTTTTAGAGTTTCTAAATCTTCTCATTAACTCCGTCTTGCCACTCATATTTTCACCAACTAAAGCAAAAATATTGTTATTTTGCAGTTCATACAAAAGTTTATTTAAAGTTTCGTCAGCAATAGAGTGTTCTCTTACCATAATAAAATCCTTATTTTAAATATCCGGGTTTAGCCTAGTATAACTCATTGTGGGGTCATTGTGATCGCTCATCTTCTAGCTTAGATTAAGGAACGCAACCCAACATAATGAAAATATCTGATTCATATTTTTTGTCTGAATCAGGATATCCAGGATTTTAGGATTTACAGGATTGTGATTTGTAAGTTATTGGTGAGATGCTGAAATTGTAATTGTCAGAATCAGGATGTCCAGGATTTTAGGATTTACAGGATTGTGATTGATGAATTGTCTGTGAATATTAAAAAATGAGGAAATACAGTTACAGTAATAGTCAAGAAGTAACAGCAGATAATTTAATAATTTAACATATAATTTATCTTATCAATCATCCCAAAGTCTCTATTTCTCATAGACAATAAAACAAAAACATCCTGAAAATCCTATAATCCTGAAAATCCTGATTCAGACAAAAAAATGCTCAAAATCCCCACTGTAAATAAACAACAACATCCTGAAAATCCTGTAATCCTGGTTATCCTGATATGGCTACGCCACGCTTCGCTATCAGACAAAAAAATCCACAAAAATCCCCACCTCAAATAAACAATCACATCCTGAAAATCCTGTAATCCTGGTTATCCTGATTCAGACAAAAAATATTTTCAAATATCAATAATTATAAAATTGAATATGTTATAATATAAAAGTTATCAAAATTATTAAAATAATTCTATGATGACTCAAGTAATGATTCAACCCTCATACTGGATAGAATCTGGAATTGAAATCAGCAAAGTCAGAAATTTGAACTTGTTTAAATTCACTCCAGAATTACAATCTAGGTTAGAAGAACTTGCTGATAAAAATAAAGCAGGAATGTTAACTACAACAGAAGAAGCTGAACTAGCAGGAATATTAGAACTGGACAGGATTTTTACTTTATTGAATGCAAAAATAATTGCTGAATCATGACAGTTAACGAGACAACCAAAAAATTAGTCAGGGAAAGAGCAAAATTCCTTTGTGAATACTGTCATTCTTTAGAAGAAGCAAGTGCAGCGTTATTTGCTATTGATCATATTATTCCTCAGTCTCTTCCTGGTTCATCAGATGACCCTGAGAATTTAGCTTTAGCTTGTCAACGTTGTAACGGATATCGCTACAATTTTACAACTGGTATTGACCCGGAAACTGGAGATTTAATTCCTATATTTAATCCTCGAAAACAGAAATGGTCAGATCATTTTCTTTGGTCAGCAGATGGTTTAAAAATTATTGGTATTACTCCTACAGGAAGGGCTACTTGTAATCGCTTAGACCTCAATGATGAAAGGCATAATGAAGGTTCTATTATCAAAGCGCGTCGTTTCTGGGTAAAAGGTGGTTGGCATCCACCAGATGAAGATCCGCGAGAAAGCTGAGAAAAACCAATAATTCTGGTTATTCTGATATGGCTTCGCTATCAGACAAAAAATAAAATTAATAGTGTATAATAAAGATAAACCTCACCAAAGGTATATATAATTATGAATACATTAGAAAAATTAGAATTGCTGAGTGAAAACTGTAGCGACAACACAGAATTAGAAAGAATTATTGGGCAACTACTAAATGTAATTTTAACTCGTCATCGTCAAAAACTAGCCACATATAACTTAGATATAGATAAATTTGAGAAAAAATATCAACTCACTTCTGAACAATTTGTAGAACAATTTAACTCAGGAAGTTTAGGGGATGAAATGGATTTTTTTGAATGGTTTGGTTTATGCGAACTTCGCAAAGATATTTTAACAAAAATAAATAAACTAGAACAAGCTTTATGAAAAATGTTAAAAACGCTGATGATTATTTAGCTTGGATCAAATCTATAATTACACTTTGTCCAGAAGTCGTAAATTTTACGATTCTTAGAGAAGAAGCACAAACTGATAAAGGTTTATGGCGTTATCGTGTGATATTAAAAGATGGTAGTTTTTTAGAAATGTTTGAGTTTTTTAAAATAGAATTTGGACAAGTAGAAATAATTAAATATAGTTTCCATTGGCAAACTGAAAATAGAGAACTAATAAAACGTTGGGATAACGCACCCCATCACCCCGAAATTGCCACCTATCCTCATCATGTACATGATGGTGCTGAAGACTCTGTTTTTCCCTATTTACCTGTTGATATTGAAGAGATTTTTAAACTCCTTTAATGCTGGATATCCTGATATGGCTTTCGCCACGCTTCGCTATCAGACAAAAAATAAAATTGATAGTGTATAATAAACATATCTTTTAACTTTAAATTGATTATGACTAATATCACAATCTCTAACCTTGATGATGATCTGAAAAATCAGTTACAAAAAAGAGCCGAAAAACATGGACATTCCTTAGAACAAGAAATTACAGAAATTCTCCGTCTTGTTCTCACAGGAAATACTAAAAATCCTATCAATTTAGTTACTCTAATTGAAAAGCGTTTTGCTAATTTTGAAGATTTGGAATTACCGGAAATAGAGAGAGACGCAATTCGCACAGTGTCAATATTTGCCGATTAAA
Organism: Aphanizomenon sp. CS-733/32; assembly: GCF_028330045.1. Classification (NCBI taxonomy): domain Bacteria; kingdom Bacillati; phylum Cyanobacteriota; class Cyanophyceae; order Nostocales; family Aphanizomenonaceae; genus Aphanizomenon; species Aphanizomenon sp. CS-733/32. Next base: position 41,452 of record NZ_JAQMSE010000234.1, on the reverse strand, counting down.
AAATGATTATTTTGGATACAAACGTCATTTCTGAACTGATGAAAACTCAAAAGTCAGCAATAGTTCGTGAATGGGTAGCAGCACAACCTTTAATGAGTTTGTTTACTACAACAATTACTCAAGCAGAAATTCTCTATGGTATTGCTTTACTTCCTGAAGGAAAACGACGAGAAGAACTTAGTCAAACAGCACAACTAATGTTTTCTGAAGATTTCGCTGGACGAGTTCTAGCTTTTGATCAAAATGCTGCTGTAGCATTTGCTTATATTGCATCTGGACGACGACAAAATGGTACTCCAATTTCTCAACCCGATGCTCAAATTGCTGCTATTTGTTACACTCATAAAGCAACTATAGTAACGCGCAATGTTACTGATTTTGAAGGATGTGGTATTTCTATTATTAATCCTTGGAAACCTGAATCAATATAATGAAAATATCTGATTCAGACAAAATAGTGTATAATACACATATCTATACACATAATCCACCTAAATATCCATGGTCTAAAACCATCCTTCTTGTTCGAGGGTCTCGATTAATTGTAGTCCGCGAGGATCGCCGACTCCCAGTAGCGAAGCTTTGGTGTCTTCTCTTACTCCTAAGTCTTTGTCTTCAGCAAAAGCTTGAATTAGTGCGTCTATGGCTGTAGCATAGACGACATTGGAAGGTAGTTCTTTGCAAAGCTGGCCGATTGTCCAAGCGGAGTTACTACGCACAGCAGCTACAGGGTCTTTAACCAAGGCTTCGATTAGGGCAGGAATTGCGCCGACGATGGCTTCATAACCTACTTCTGTCATCTGTGCTAGGGCGCTGGCTGCCCAGAGACGGACGGCGGGAATGTCGGTTCTGAGGGCATTGGTGAGGGGTGCTAGGGAACGGCGATCGCGGCAATTACCTAAAGCCCAGACTATGCCTTTGCGAACATAACCATTAAAATCGCGGTTGAGTTGCCTAATTAAGGGTTCTACGGCTTCTTGGGCAGGATTACGACCGATACCGTAGGCAGCACTGACTCGGACGAGGGGACAGTTATCTATCAACAGATGGATGAGATGAGGTGTTGCCCGTTCATCTTGAATATCACAAAAAGCACGCGCTGCTAACATCCGTTGTTGGGGTTGGGGATTGGCTAGGAGTACCAGCATTAATTCCACATCAGGCTTTTCCACTTCTGATTCATCATTCAGTGGTTCTATGTGGTCTAGTGGGGTAATAAGCTCCCCTTCGGTGTCGAGTAGGCTTAGTTCGTATTCGTCGTACATAATTATTTTACTGTAACCCTATTCCCCGTTCCCTGTTAAGAGTTCCCTAACTCAAGTGATTTTATCATCCAGAGGGATTGTTCTTGATAACCAAGTTGATGATAAAGATTTAATGCGGGTGTATTGGAGAGAAATACTTGTAGTCCAATTTGGCGATAGTTGGGCTTACCGGAGACATCGCCTTTTTGTGTAGCCCAATTTTCTATATAAGCCATTAATGCTTTACCAATGCCTTTGCGCCTATATTCTGGGATGACGTAGAGGAGAAAGATGTGCGGATGGCGATCGCCACTAACCTGATCTATAGCATTCCCCACCCATAAACAAGCTACGGGTGATTGGTAATCGGTGATTGGTAATTGGTGAGGAATTTTCTCCCCTACCTCCCCTACCTCTTCATACACCCACCAGAGGGGGGTATCACGACAGAAGTATTGCTCAACTGTATGTGCCAAATGGGAAAAGTCTTGATCAGGGAATTGTTCTTGGTAAGTGCGCTGCATGAACTTGACCAAGAGGGCTTTATCGAGGGTAGAACCTTGGCGAAGAGAATAGCCGGCGATGAAATTCAAAATAGACTTATTCCCTAATTACCTAATGATCATGCCAATGGGAGCGGGAGCTACCATATCCGAGGGTAAAAAGATGCGAGCGCTGACTGCTACCAAAGCCAGGGTAAATATCAACACTGCAATCAAAGGGGCAATATATTGACGAAAAATAGCCATGTTTTTGTTTATGAATAAATAGCAACAGTATTAATTCTAGCGAATTCTCAAGAATAAATTAGCCAACTTGCACTAAGCAAAATGAATTTGTCTTTTTCTGCCCTAATATTAAGGCTGATCCTGGTCTAATTCATTTAAGACCTTTTCACAGTACCAATTTTCGGGCATTCCCGGAACGTTTTGTTTGGCTTGTTCAATTAGTCTTTCCGCCGCCGCTACGTCTCCAGATAATCTAGCGATGAGGCGATTTTTGAGGTAGTTGCCGGTCACTTCTTCATCTGGTTGGTTGGGGATGCTGGGATTGAGTGCTTGCAGGGGTTCGCGTCGCAGTTGCCAAAATAGGACGTAATAAAGTGTTCCAAAAATTAGGATCAGGCTGATAGTTCCTAGTAGTGTGACGGGGTTAAAAGGCAGATTTTGCAGCACTAATTGTGAGAGGACATAGCCCAGTAATAGACCTGTGACTATTAGAACAAACGTACCGATAATAATAACTACTTGTGTTCCCATATATCTTTTTCTAGTCCTGGTCTGGTGGCTGCTAATACCTTGGGATGCCAAGGGGCGACAATAGGTAATAGTAGCAAACCAGGTAACGCCGCCACAAGAGAAAGTAAGAAAAATGTCGGCCAACCTGTGGCTGTCGCCCAACTACCGGCGGGGGCGGAAAGTACGTCTCGACTAATGGCCATGAGGCTGGAGAATAAAGCAAACTGGGTGGTTGTGAATCGGTGGTTACAGAGACTCATTAAAAAGGCGACTGTAGCCACTGTGACTAATCCAGCGGAGAAGTTTTCGATGTTAACGGCGATGACTAGTAGGGAATAATCTTTTTTATTAGCCATAGCTAGGGCATAATAACCTAAGTTACTCAGTAATTGCAGCGCTCCAAATACCCACAAACTGCGATTTAAGTTAATTTTGGTCATGATTACACCCCCAGCTAATACACCGACGGTGGTGGCAATAAATCCCATTCCGGCTTGGATTGCGCCGATTTCGGTTTTGGTAAAGTCTATTTCTCGTAAAAATAGGTTGGCTGTAATGCCGACGAGGGAATCACCTAGTTTATAAAGTAATATAAAACCTAGTGTTAAACTGGCTTGTTTGATGCCAAAGCGGTGAAAAAATTCTTTGAAAGGTAGAAAAATAGCTGTTTGTAAGTTTTGAGGGGGACTATCTTCCGTAATTTCGTTGAGGAGGGAGTTTGGTAATAATACGGATGTAGTGATCCAAGCCACTAATAATCCTGCTAGTAACCAATAAAATACAGGTTGGGGAATGAACCCGACAAAAACGCCGGCAATTAACCCTGCTACTAGTAAGGTGATCAGGACTATGAAAATCACGTCTTGCCTAGAAATGGGCGCTAGTTGTGTTTTGTCTTGCAACTTGTGTTCTCTGGGCGACCACAAGGTGGTAAATATACTTCCTGCCATAATTACTGCCATGAGTAAATATACGACATTCCAAGGCAAGTAATCTGCTAAGACTAAGGCGAGGGAACTGGTAATAAATAGGGCAATCCGGTAGCCTAATACCCACACAGATGCCCCTGGCTGTGCCTCTAGGGGGTTTAAAATGTCTGTCCGGTAGGCATCCCCGGCGATGTCCTGGGTGGCACTGAGGAAGGTAATAATTAGGCAGTTGATGGCGAGGATTTGTAATATTTGGTCATTTTGGGCGGGTTGTTGAATTGCCAGGGCAGCGATCGCTAATACTAACCCAATTTGGGTAATAATTAACCACCCTCTTCTGCCATCTAGTAATGGTGGTGTAAATCTATCTAATAGGGGCGACCACAGGAACTTTAAGGAATAAGGTAAACTTAATAACCCAAATAAGGTGATTTTGGCAATATCAACTTTGGCATCTTGCATCCATAGTTGTAGGGTTCTACTGGTCAGAAATAGGGGTAAACCTGATGCAAAACCTAGTAATAATAAAGCACCCATTTTCTGGCTTTGGAACGCCTGTCGGAGTGCTTGAATTTCTTTCATAAGAGTTATCTTGTCATTTCTACTAGACGGTGCAAAATCAGGATTTTACGTTCTTTGTAGCCTGTTCAATTAGATCTTCAACTTTCTTAATATTCTGATCTCCGGCTAAGTAACCAATACCCCGATGTAAATGTAAGCGAAATTGCGTAATTAGGGTTTCTCTATCTGTATCTAAGCCGTCGTTGTAGCAGCGTTGTTTGAGGGCTAAAAGTAATATATCGGACATTTCTCCCCCAAAAACCCGCCATGTCATTTCGACGTTACTATCTTGGGGGATAGGTACGGGTGAGGGTGCTGCGGGTTCTGCGAGGGAACGACAAAACGCCCACCGACATAATATGTTCCATTGTTCAATTTTGGTGCTGCGTTTGAGTTTGAGAAGTTGTTCTTTGGCTGTTTGGGAAAGTTTGATTCTTTCTATTGGTGATTCCATGATTTTGGTAATTAAGAATATGATTTTATTTCACGCAGAGAGGAAGAGTTGAGGATTTTGAGTTTTTCTATAAAATTCGGTTATTTTGATTGTGGGCAAAATTACGGACTATGCGATTTAGAAAACTGAGATAATCATCTATTTTCTTCATAACTATCTAATTCTTGTTCTTCTTCTGGTGTAAGTTGAGAATCTTGTTGTTGCAAGAGTAATGTTTCAATACGATTCTGGACATTACTAGAAGCACGAAAGATAGGTGTTCTTTCTTGTAACTCGATTGTGACAGCACCTTCTAAGGGTAAGGTGGCAGGTAAATTATGTAAGGTTGGTAGTAAGGGAATTGTCATATTTAACTCTGTGAAATACTAAATAATATTTTACCAAAAATAACCATCTTTAATTGTGGTTTCTCTTTTACCGGAGTTGTATTGGAGTAGGTATTCACGGGCTATGGCTTCGGTTTCTTGCAGGGTTTGATATTCTTTTTTGCCGATTTCGGTGTCGGTGGAAAGGAGGATTACTTGATGACTGGCTGAGGGAAAGTATCTTTCTACTAGGTTGTTACGGTGGGAGGAGTCTAGTCTTCCTAGTGGGGTGTCTATGGCGACTGGTAAGCGTCTTCCTGATACTTTGGCTAGTCCCCATAAAAATGCGATCGCTAATAGTTGTTTTTCACCGGCGGAAAGTCGGTGTTTAGGGACTGGTTTTCCATTCAAATCATATAATGATAATCCGAAGGTTTTGCTATCAATAGCTATACGATGTACTAAGTCTGATTTATGTAATAAATATAGAAAACAATTTTTTACTTCTTCTTCTAATTTATTCAATTTTCTCAAGGTTAATCTTTCTCGAAACACCTTTAATGTTTGTTGAACTTTTAACGCCGAATCAATAATATGTTCACTATTTTGATATTTGAGATTGTCTACTGTATATTCATTTAATTCCTGTCTCAATCTTTTAATTTCTGTATCTAATTCTATCAGTTTTTGAGTCATTATATCCGACTGAGATTTAAGTTTATTAAATTCAGTTTGGGATTCTTTTACTGCTGTTTGTAGTTTTGTATATTCTTCCGGTGCAGCCGCAGTTTGGACTTGTCTTTCTAAGGTGAGAATTTCTTCTTCATAATTAGTTAATTCATCTAATTGCTTTTGGGCGATATTTTGGGAAATTTGTAACCGATAGGTTATATTGTCAAGTAAACTTAAACTTTCTTCATCTCCATTTAACCAATTATTTTCTGTTGATAAATTATTAGTATATAAGTTATTGATATCTTCTGCTAAAAAAGATTGAATATTAGTAACTTTATTAGTTTCTAGATTTAATTGTTGTAGCCAATTTAGTAATCTTTCATCTCTCGCAATTAAGACATCTTTAGCTAATTGGATTTGTTGAGTTTTCAGTTCTTTTTCTCCCTGTCTTTGCACTTGCGATAATAAAGGACTAATTAAGGCTAAAGGTAAAACATCAGCAGCTAATTCACATAAGGATTCACGGAGATTATTAGCAACTTTAATTTTTGCTTCCCTTTGTTGTTCTAATTGACTACGTTCAGCGGCAATTTTCCCACCTTCATTCACAAATCTATCTAAAGCTTCTTCATGAATTTTGGCTAATTCCTTAACTTCAACATTCAGATTTACAAGTTTTATCTGATTATTTTCGTATTCTTTCTGTTTCTTATGGAGTCGGGTTTCAATTTCTTCTAATTTAGCTAGATCTTTACTATCTGCAAATTCTCGTTTTTTGCGATTTACTAATATTTCTAAATCAATTGCCAATTTATCAGCTAATTCTAAACCCAAAAGTCCGTTAATAGCATCAACAACTATGGGCGGTGGGATTTCCTGTTCTGCAAGTTCTTTAACTTGTTCACCGTCAAACAGAAATAAATTGGAAATGCCTATAGGTAAGATATTTTCTATATATTCATCCCAAATATTTACCAATGAATCAATTGGCCATGTTTCATCATCTCCTAATATTCCTAAATGGTCTTTTCCGTCTTTAGGATTTTTTTCCCAAGTTCTTACAACCCGATATTTGATAGGTCTATCGTCTTCAATATGTTCAAAAACTAATTCAATTCTGGTTTTTTCTGTGGGGGTACTTTTACTGTTTACGCATTGGGTTAAAAAATCACTATAACTCAGATTTCCCCTGGTTGAACATTGGGCACGTTGTCCATATAATGCGAGGCGAATGGCATCCATTAAGGTAGTTTTTCCGCCGCCGTTCATTCCTCCTAATAGGATAATTGGGCGGGCGTTATCTTCGTCAACGTGGGGGTTGAGGTTGATGATTTGTTTTCCAGCGTAAGGACCGAAGTTTTGCAGGACTAATTCTAGGAAGATCATGGTTTTTAATAATGTTGGTTTATAGAATATGGGGTGAATGATATAGCGAATGATACCCGGCGAATGGAATTCGCGTCTACACAGGCGAAACCCACCTTCGTGGGTTCAATTCATTGGTTTTTCTTAGTCCACGAAGGTGGACTTTGTTTGTGTAGCCGCGATTTCTAATCGCCGGGGCTTTATTGTTTGTGTAGAGATACGGGGCGAATAGAATTCGCATCTACACAAGCGAAACCCACCTTCGTGGGTTCAATTTATTGGTTTTTCTTAGTCCACGAAGGTGGACTTTGTTTGTGTAGCCGCGATTTCCAATCGCCGGGTCTTTATTGTTTGTATCACCGTGATTTCTAATCGCCGGGGCTTTTTTCGGTTTTAAGTTCCCATGTAGAAATAAGTGATTTTTGTTGATGGTGTGTTTGTTGGTTTTTGATGTAATTGGCTACACTATCTATAGCATCATAACTGACTGTGAATGCACCATAACTTCCTTGCCATTTAAAAAATTCTTTGGGTTTAATTTCATGATTAATAAAATGAGAAGAACTACCTTTTACCTGTTTGATAACTTCCGATACGCTGACAGTTGTGGGAAATCCTGTTAAAAGATGAACATGATCCTCAATTCCCCCAATGGCAATTACTGTACATTTTAATTCCTCACACTCTTTAATAATTGCTGCATAAACTAATTGCTGAATTTCTGGTGTAATTAACGGCACTCTATCCCATGTCCCCCAAACATAATGTAAATACAATTGCGTGAAATTTTCCCTCATATATTTTCTAATCTGTAAAACTTGATATTTTCTGAACCCGCGAAGGCGGGTTTTGCCTGTGTAGATGCGAATTCTATTCGCCCGTTATTCCATTCGCCCTTTATTCCCCATTATTATCCTTTTGTGCGTATTTGAAGTTAGCCCAAGTCTGTGGTTTACTCTCTTGTTTGTCGGCGGTATCTCCTAAACTTAATTGCTTGAATTTTTCCCGAATTGTGGCAACATCACCTTCTAATGCTGCTTGTCGTAAATCCCGTTTTAAATGGGCATTGGCGATCGCTTTTTCTGGTGAACGGGAACTTGTATCAAAGCATTTTTCTAGGCTTTCGTAGATACCCACACGGCGAGTTTTTTTCTTAAATTGTCTTTCTGTATCTAATAGTCTGGCCATTAATTCTAGGTGCATTCCATCACCTTCACAGATTTCTTCTAATACTCCCCATTCATCACTACCAAGTATACTTTGATCTGCACCAGGACGAGGATCTTTAAATACTTCTCCTGTAACTTCTTCATATATTCGGGGTAAGCTATCATCAAATTCGTGTTTTTCTTCTAACCATATTCGGCGAATTTCACTTAATTCCGCTTGAGAAATCAGGGTAATATCCCGCATATTTTCTGGTGCTGTTTGACGCATTTCTTTTTGCGCTGTTAATAATTTTCTTAACCAATATTCTCGCCAATATTTTGTATAGGGACCATGTATTGGTTCAACAGATGTTTCACCATTTACATTACGTTCAAATAATTGAACTTCTCCCCAGATACGACGAAAATCTCTTTTTTCGCGGTCACGGTCAACATCTAATTCAGCACGAAAATCAACTAATGGTTGTAACCATTCTTTTTCTTCATCATTTTGAATCATTGCTTGCATAGATTTATCACTATTAACCAATGTGCAAACCCAGCAACCAAAGCGAGAACTACCACAACTAGGAGTAGAAGTATCAACAACTAAAGGACATTCATTATCTGTTGTTGCACCTCTATACATAGAAAATAAATCTTTATTACTATATCCCCAAGGGTTTGAAAACTGCATTAAATACATCCAAACTTCATCAGTTCGCCAATCTTCAATAGGTGTATAAAGCAGAGAATTTATTAAATTAGGATGAGGACAAAGGCGCTCTCTAACTCTACCTGCTTCACGTTTTATCATTATCAAACCGCGAGTTATACTTTCAGTTTTGCGAGTTCCTAAAATAACAATTGTTTCACCATTAGCTCTCACAACGTCACGAATAAAAAGATTAGACGGTTCAATTTTTAGTCGTCCGGTACACCAGCGGAATTTATTGCGCGGTGCTGGGTAGCCTTTACCAATTAAACCTGCCCAATATGTGTGTTTTGTTTCTGGTTGCAGCAAATGAGGTTGTATTGGCATTTTTTGCTCTTCAGCCGCTACTTCCATTTGTTTTAATGAGCTTTTTACCCAAGCAGAAACATAGGGATTTTCTACCCCTGTATCTGTTGTAATTACATGAATTGCCTTAGTTCTTTTTTCCGGTGGAAGTCCAGAAATCGCATTCCAAATAAGCTGTAAAGTAGCAGTGCTATCTTTTCCTCCTGAATAGCCTACTACCCAAGGTATCTCATCTAAACAATACAATTCTTGAATTTCTGTCGTCAAAGCTTGGATATACTCCACTAATTCTGGTACAGTACGATTCGGCTGATTTTTATTTTCTGGCTGTTGTGCTGTAGTCATGTTTCCTTACCTATGGGTATATAAACATAGAATCAATACTTCCCTTTGTGGGAATGGAATCATCTAGTATATAAATAAACTTAAGCTATGCGTGCAACATATTTTTAAAAATTGCATCCCTAGTATCCATTTTTTTGGACAATAAAGCAAGATTTAGTCACTAAGTTTTCAAAAATTAACATGAATGATAATACAGATACACTAAATAATCAACTCGCTAACGAGTATCTAGAACGGGAAAATCAGGATAAACAGGTATTAGCTTTGCTGCTAGACAGGTTTTTAGAGAAAAAAGACCAAATTCTTGTTCAAAAGACAGAAATGGGTGGTACTGAGGCCTATGTAGGTTCTGTGACATTGGAATGGTTCGCGGGACGGGTACATTTTGCGTCTGGTTTACCCCTACTACAAAAAAAGTACAACCCAGAGACAGAGAATATTGAAATTGACGCTGATAGTATTGATGACATTCAACAACGTCCTGTTGACTGGTCGCGTCAAGCACCGTTAGTACAGTATTTAGCAGCGAGAAAAAACCATAAATTTCCGGCTGTGTTGGTAGTAATTAATCAACCTTGGGTAGATAACCCCAAAGCAGCGGAGTGGGATAGTCAAGGACGGGCTAAAAAAGCGACAACTGATTTTATACCTTTAGATAAAGATGGTAAAGTCGGTTTACTGAATATTTCTGAAGAAAATGTGACAATTTATGCTTTAGATGGTCAGCATAGATTAATGGGTGTCCAAGGTTTAATGGAATTAATTAAATCTGGTAAACTCCAACGTTATAAAAAAGATAAAACTGCTGATGAAAGTTTTATTACTCTATCTGATTTGATTGATAAATATCAAGTAGAACCTGCTTATTTACAAAGTTTATCTAAAGAGAAAATTGGCATTGAATTTATTTGTGCAGTGAATACTGGAGAAACTTATACAGAAGCAAAACGACGGGTCAGATCAATTTTCGTTCATGTGAATTTAATGGCTGCACCTTTAACTAAAGGTCAGTTAGCACAATTAAATGAAGATGATGGCTTTGCTATTGTAGCGCGAAAAATTGCGGTTACACATCCACTTTTAGAACAAAAACCCAATCGCAATCCCCGTGTTAATTGGAATAGTGCCACAGTCGCCGCTAATTCTACGGTTTTGACGACCTTGCAAGCCTTACAAGATATGTCTGAAAGGTATTTGGGTCAAAAGTTTCCCCACTGGAAACCTTTGGAAAAAGGGTTAATTCCCATGCGTCCAGAAAATGAAGAAATTCAGGAAGGAATTGCCGATTTTAGACTACTTTTTGATAATTTAGCTAATCTTCCCAGTTATAAAATATTGGAACACGAAGATACAACTGCTTTGCGTCGTTTCCATTTTGAAAAAGACGGAGGTGAGGGAAATATGTTATTTCGTCCAGTTTCTCAAGTGGCTTTAGCACAAGCTTTGGGAACTTTGGTATTTAAAAAAGGTTTTGCTTTGACGGATATTTTTAAGAAGTTGGAGAAATTTGACCGCCAAGGGGGTTTTAGTAGTATGGAATATCCTCAATCTTTATGGTATGGGGTTTTATATGACCCCAATAAAAAGCGGGTACAGGTAGTAGGAAAAGATTTAGCTGTGAAGTTATTAATTTACATTTTGGGAGGAATGACTGAACAAATGGAAGTCACTGCTTTACGTAAAGCCTTAGCTAATGCTAGGACTATTGAAGAACAAACTATCGGTTTTGATGGTAAGTTAGTAAAACCGCAGGAGGTAGGACTTCCTGTTATTTTATAATTATGGCTGAAATATATGATCACGATGCCATTGTAAAGCTTCAATATCTGGAAAATATTTTTCCACTTTTGGTAATATGAGTATTTCCCCATGAAATTCTGTTATTGTTCTAGCATGGGGAGATATTTCTTCTAATTCTTTGCTAACGATTATTTTGTATTTATCGTCAACAGCAAACCAGCCTCTATCAAAAGCCCAATGATGATTTTTACAAAGTGCTATTCCGTTATGTATTCTACTGTCATAAAAAGCAGAAAATGGCTTTATATGTGCGCCGTCAACAATATTTTGATTACCAGTTTTAGTAACTTTCAACCCACAAAAAGCGCATTGACAATCATATACAGAAACAACAGCTTTTCTAAAGAAAGCATTTCTAATTAGTGTTTTTTTTAAACTCCATTTAGGGTTGTTAGCTAAATTTTCAGTATCGTCTAGTTTTTCTACTTCTGGATAATCTTGAAAAGTCTGATTAATTTGTAGAAATTCCTCAATTTCATCTTCATTATCCGAGAAAAAAGCAGCTACCAGTGCATCAATTAGTTCTTTGCGAGAAAGTTCATCTTGTAAATAGTTAAATAATTCACTGTCTAAATATGCGTATTCAACAGCCTGTTTTAATTTATTAGTTGTTTTTGGTTGTAAATTATTAAAACCTGCTTTTATTTGTACGTGCCAAAATCCCTCATTTTGCAGATGAAAAAATGGATAGTGTAAACCCCCTTGATAAGATTGTGAGCCAATAACATCCCAATATTTATTAAAAGCTTGAATTAATTCATCTGAAACAAAAATTTGATTATTGGTAATAACTCCTCTCATAATCAAATCAATTACGGTTAAAAGTAATATCGGTTTATATTGAGCATTACCACGTTTTCGACTATTACTTACTTTCAACTTAGAAAACTTTTCACAATAAAAGCGAAGATTATTCATATTTCACTACTTAGTAAAAAACGCGAACAAAATGGATTATTTTAAAAATCTAGTTAAATTAAATTCTTCTTCTATATTGTTTTCCTGATAATCTATTGCTTTTCTTAAAATCAATAGAAATTGTATTTCATAATCAACAACTCCGCGCAATTCAGTTTGTAATATTTCTAATCCTCCATTAGCATACTCTTCCAATATTTGAGTACGTTTATCCTCATATTCATCTTCCCTAGAAACAAGTATTTGGATATCACTTGTCTCAACAATTCCTAATAATTTGATAATTTTGTCATAACCTAGTGAAGCAAAATTTTCTTGTGGAATTGGAGAAGGCTCTCTTTTTGTAGTATCTCCTAGAGGAACACTTTTTTTATACTTTACTCCTAATGCTGCTGCAAATATCATCACCTCCACGTAAGTTTGGAAAACTCCCGGTGTTTCCTTAGACGCTAGTAACGATTTCACCAACTCAGCTTTATCTTGAGCAATTTTGATTCTATTTGCCGCCATAATTATAAAACATACACCCTTAACATCATAAACCAAACCTAACCTACTAATACCACAAACTTACACTCCTCTCCGCGCCTCTGCGTCTCTGCGTGAGAAAAAAATCAAAAAACATCCTCATAAACCAGAGAAAGAGGAAACCTAAAATCAACACTAACCAAATGTACCTCATCATCCTCAAGGAAAGGATGTAACTCCCATAAACCCTTCTCATTTAAGCGAAAACAATCCAAACCTATTTTATCAGCACTAATTAAAACATATTCTTGCAAAGATTCAATCCGTCTATACTGCTGAAACTTTCCCCCCCTATCATAAGCTTCCGTACTCGGAGAAAGCACCTCAACAATTAAACAAGGAAATTGAATAAACTTAATCGCTTGTTTATCGCGTTCATCACAACTTACCATGACATCAGGATAAGTAAACGGACCATTTTCCGATATACCTACTTTAGCATCTGCCATAAAAGGACGACAATTACCACCACGCAAATGATTTTTCAACCCAGAAGCTAAATTTAAAGCAATAGTAGTATGAGGAATAGTTCCCCCAGTCATAGCAAAAACTTCACCATTGATATATTCATATTTAATATCTTGCTGTTCCTCCCACTCCAAATACTCCAAAGGACTCATATAACTTGGATCAAAATTAGCGACCATGACATTTACCTCCTGACTTTCCGTAAAACAAATTAACCGAAAATTTGCAACAACCAGCGATTAACTTCACCATCATCTTGAGTTAAACTGCGTTGAATAGCTTCCTGAACAGTAGATATTTGCAAACCTGGTAAAACCTTTGATTCCTCAATTCTCCTACTTCCACCATCAATAATTTCAAAAGCAATAATATCATTATTATTAGCATTCACTACCCAATATTCCTTGACCCCCAACCGTTCATAAAGTAACCGCTTAAAACCCAAATCATCACTAATAGAAGAAGCAGCCACTTCTACCACTAGAGTCGGTGCTGCTAACTCATTAATATCCACAGGAGAATTATTTAAAGGTGGAAATTTGATTTTCTCACCAATATAAAAAGCTAAATCAGGTTGACATTCTCCTTCATTTGTTCTGCGAAAACTGGTATTTACCCAACCTTTAATTTTAATGTTTTTCAATGTCGCATAAAAATTCACAACATTTGCAACAACATTATTATTATTTCCATGAATTGAACCAACTGGTAACATTTCTACCCTCATATAATTTTGATAAAAATAAAATCTTCCTTGCTGATAATCAGAATGTTTAGTAACTTCGAGAAACTCATCCCAACTTACCTTTACCCAACTATCTGTCACCAAACTTAAAGAACCAATAACCATAACTTTCTTCCTCTGTGTTCTCTGCGACTCTGCGTGAGATATATTAATTTCGTTCCACTTCCACAATTTCCGTATATTCAAAACCATTCAAACTCTGTCGAACCAAAGCATATCTTTCTCTCCCCAACTCAATAAAATCCTGTTCACAATTAGGTTTAGAAGAATAATAAACTAACACATATTCCTTCCCAATCTTATCAGCAATTTCCTCCTCAACTTCCACCCTCCATTGAGTTTTGGTCACCAACACAACCAACTGATTTGCTAACTTAGGAATAGTTCGTGCAATGTGACGACGGGAATTAGCGTCTAAACTTCCAAAAGGAGAATCCATAACAATGGGAAAAGTGCTACTTTCAGGAAGCATGATCATTTTTCGTCTTTCACTCCAGTCACGCACCTTATCAATAATACTAGCGATAAAAGATAAACTGAGAATTTGATTTTCTCCTGTGGAAGCTGCGACTGGTGATTCAATTCCCGTCGTATTTTCCACTAAACTTAATTCATATTTTTCGCTAATTTTGGGAATATAGGGAGTAAAAGAAATATCTGAGAAAATTTCCTGTACCCGCTGTTCCAATTGCAGACGAAACTGATTTTCTTGACGGTTTTTCACTTCTGATAACCTGTCAATTGCATCTTGAGTAGCATTAATGCGACGCTGTGCTAAAGATTGTTTCTCCTCATTTTGTTTTTGCTTAGATATTTGTTTGATCAAAGCATCAATAGTTGTTTTAAGGTGAGAAAATTCCTGTTGATTTGCACCTTGTTCTCGATTTAATTCATCACTTTTGGCTTCAATTTCATCCAGACGTTTTTGTAAATTGCTAATTTCCTCATTGGGATCTTTTCGCAGTTGTTCTTGAATACTATCTAATTCAGATTCAACTTGGGATAGATTGTCTTTTAACTGTTTTATTCTGTTTTGTTCTCTATCTGCTTCTTCCCAAAAAGCAACTGCTTGTTTATCAATTTCATCAACTTGTGCGCTCATTCTAATTGCGGTTTCTTCGACAGTTGAAGAACCTGCTTTTCTCATCAAATTCTTGACATGAAAATGGGTGTGAGTTCCTTCTCTTAGATCTGCACCACAAATACAACGTCCAGTATTAAGTAAATCATTGATAAATTCCCGCGAAATTCCTGCTGTTAATTCACCACTTTGTTTTAAATCTGTAAAAATTTCCCGAAACTTATTGGTAGTTTCCGATAACAGGACTGTATAACCCCGTGCGGAAATAGCTTTTTTTAAACTCTGCCGTGTTTTCTTTAAATCTTCTCGCAAACTATCTCTTTGGGAGTCTAAACTTTGCTTTCTTTCCTGTAATTCCTTAACAGCACTCAATTCTCGTAACTTATTACTAACTTCTTTTTTAAACGTTTGTTGATATTCCAACTCTTGATTTATTTCTGTTTGACGTTGATTAATGGTTTCAATTTCTATTTCTTGTTTTTCCTTTTGAGTTAATAGTTGTTTCGTTTCTGCATCACCAATATGCTTGAACTCAGTTTCCAAAGACTTTTTAGCATCTTTTAGGTGTCTAATAGAAAGTTCAATTACTTCCACCCCTAAAAAAGTTCTAATTGCTTCTGCAATTTCTGCTTTATTATCAGAACGGACAATTTCCTCAATCCGTTCACCGTCAAAGAAAAAATATTGATGTAAACTTGCTGGTAAAATCTGAGTGATAATTTCCTCTGGTAATTGATTAGGAATTTTCCATTGACCATCTTCTCCACCTAACCACATTCTTAGTTGAGTTTTTCCAGCTTCAATAATATCACTTTGATTTTTATAAACCCGACAACCACGTTTAGCACGATAGCGAATACCTTCATGTTCCCAACCAATTTCTACGGAACATTCTACGGGTTCTCCTGGTTGAGATTCGGCGATCGCGCGTTTATTTACTAACTGTTCAGTTGACGCAAAAGCCGCACTAAACTTTTCATATAAAACCCAAGTAAACGCATTCAAAAAACTGGTTTTACCAGCACCATTACTACCATAAACCATAGTAGTATTGCAAACATTTCCAGCAGCTAAAGTTATCTCTGGAGTTTTCCCATAAAAGGAACGAAAATTACATAATTTAATCGAAGTTAGCTTCATTGCACCGCTTCCTTCACAATAGTGAGAATATCATCATTTATATGACCTTTACTCTTTCTATCTAATCTGCTTTTCTCCAATCTCCATACTTTTTCAATAATTTGCTTTACCTCCGGTGGTGCGCTGGTAATTGGTTCTTGAACATCTTCAATATTTGTTTCTGATATCATTTCAATACTGCAATAGATTTATTTTCTATTTTAGCCCTTAACGAGTGACAAGGTGACAAAACAGCTTGTTTCATAGGGGATAGAGCCTGAAAGCCACGTTTAAAAAAGAGGCGCTTATGAGGCTTGAGAGCAATCAAGTTTAGAGCTAAATCAGCCCATAATTCCATTTTACGCAGAGTTTACCTATTCCTAAAAATCTTTGTAGATTACGTTTCCTGCTTTGATATTTAATTGGTTGGGGAAATAAGCTGGCTAATTTTGACAGTTTCACCCGGGGATGAGCTTGTATTAATAGGAACAATATTTCTAATATCAAAGTAACTGTTCACTCAAATGCTTTCGGAAAATTGTTTGATATGATTGTGGTAACATTTTTTGCTTTGGGGGCATCCTTCTATTTTTTTACCCCCTTATTTTCTCAAATTATTGCCACATCTCATCTTCAACCGCCTTATCACCCGTTAAGCTATTCCCCACCCCCCGGACTCCTATTTCTCAGATTCCTGAGAGGGTGGTTTTTGAAACACTAGATAAATGTAATATGTAGCCATGGGGATGACAGTAGCGGCAATTAATAGCCCGACAACCCAAACAGTAGCATTACCTTGATCTGTTTCTTCAGCTTTGGTAAAAGTTCCTTCTACCTGGACTGTCTCCTTGATTTCTGGTGGACCGGGATCTGCTTGACCGGATAAAATAGCAACCAGGCGATCGCTCACATCCAAAAATCCTTGGTTATATTTATTACTCTCACGTAATGCCGTACCTAATGTTTCTTCAGCCACACTCTGAGCAATAGAATCAGTTAATAATGACTTCACATTATCCCCGCTCAGTAAAGCTGTTCCATTGGTGACAGTATCAACTAGTAATAATACTTGGTTGGCTTGCTCTGCCGCTGTTGGAAACCACTTACTAAATAATCCTTTGGCAAAACTTTCCGGTGTTTCTCCATAGTCGAGGCGGTGAATAGTGACAATTCTGGCTTCATTACCAGTTTTTTGCGCCAAATCCTGGAAAGCCTTGCTAATCTGACCTTCATTCAATCGGCTAATCACATCACCTTGATCTAAAATCCAAGTGTCTGCTGTCAAACTGGGTATTTCGTATACACCAGTGGCCGCAGCAGGTAAAATAAACAGTGAAGTCGCCATCATCATCACCAATATAGGCAAGATGAGACGAATAACGTATTTTTGGTTACCAAATAATTGCTTGAGTAACTGTTGCATGGGATGAATCCTTAAACAGACTTGCAATCAAAATACTACATAATTAGGGAACAGGGAACAGGGAACAGGGAATCAATTTTCTCTCAAACCCATTTCCTCAATCATCGGCGGGGATATGTGCCTTGATACGATAAGATTAAATTTAATAAAAGTAAAAAATCTTGGTTTTAGAGAAAGATCATGACAACTTCTATCGCCTTTGACTTAACATCACTAAATCAGCAATTTGAAACTGCAACCCCTACAGAAATCTTAACCTGGTCTATACAGAACATCCCCACAGGACTAGTACAAACTAGTGCTTTCAATGTTGATGACATCATCTTGACACACATCTTCTATAGCGAACTTAAGCGTCCCGTTCCTGTTATTTTCCTGGATACCCTTTATCATTTCCCTCAAACCCTAGAATTGGTAGCTAAAGCCAAAGAACTCTATAACCTAGATTTAAAAACCTATAAGACACCAGACGTAGATAGCCGTGAAGCCTTTGCTGCTAAATTCGGTGAAGCCCTTTGGGATACAGATATTACTAAATTCCACGACATTACCAAAATTGAACCACTGCAACGCGGCTTGGACGAACTTAAAACTGTAGCCTGGATTACTGGTCGTCGTCGTGATCAAGCAGTTACTCGTGCTACCATGCCCGTATTTGAATTAGACGGTAAAGGAAGATTAAAAATTAACCCTCTAGCTACCTGGACTCGTAAGCAAAGCTGGGCCTATGTAGCTGAACATAAAGTAATTTACAACCCCCTTCATGATCAAGGTTATCCCAGTATTGGTGACGAACCTATTACCACCAAAGTCGGCGAAGGTGAAGACGAACGGGCTGGACGTTGGCGTGGAAGCGAAAAAACTGAGTGTGGAATTCACATTTAGTTAATTGTCAGTGGTCATTGGTCAGTTGTCAGTTGTCAGTGGTCAGTGGTCAGTTGTTAGTTGAAGAAATGGTGAAATCCAATTTTGAAAATTTGCAAGTGTCAACTTAAGCCCTGGCGAATGGAATTCACGGCTACACAAACAAAGTCCGCCTGCGCGGACTAAGGAAAAATCAAGGGTTGAAACCCACGCAGGTGGGTTTTGCCTGTGCAGTTTCTAACCGCCCGTTTTACGTTAAGTTGACAACTATGAGCAGTGCTAAACCCCTACAAATGGATGTTTTTGGTAATTTTCCAAAAATCCCTATTTCAACCATGTTGAGTATAATCGCCGTTTTGTTAGGATAGCGAGAGGTTCTTTAAATATTTGTTAACCAACGAAGCAGTAAATAGGCTAACACCAATCATTTATGAACTGTCTCCCAAGTTAAACGCCTATCTTAACTCCATAGGCAATATTTCAGAAAAAACAACGAACAACTGACAACTGACAACTGACAACCTATGAAAATTCTCCATCTTTCAGATATCCATATTGGTAGCGGTTTTTGTCATGGGCGTGTTAATCCAGTCACAGGTTTAAACACACGACTAGAGGATTTTGTGAAAACATTATCTTGGTGTATTGATCGAGCGATCGCTGATCATGTAGATTTAGTCTTGTTTGGTGGTGATGCCTTCCCTAACGCCACACCTGCACCCTATGTGCAAGAAGCCTTTGCTAATCAATTTCGCCGTTTAGTTGATGCAGATATCCCTACAGTCTTATTAGTGGGAAATCATGACCAACATTCCCAAGGTTTAGGGGGTGCAAGTTTAAATATTTATCGGACTTTGGGAGTACCAGGGTTTGTGGTTGGTGATACTTTAACGACTCATCGCATTTCCACACAAACAGGAGATATACAAATAATTACTCTCCCCTGGTTAACTCGTTCCACTTTAATGACTCGTCAAGAAACTCAGGGTTCTTCTCTAGCAGAAGTTAATCAACTCCTCACAGACCGTTTAGAAGTAGTTATCGAAGCAGAAATTCGCCGTCTTGATCCAAATTTACCCACTGTGCTTTTAGCCCATTTAATGGCTGATAATGCCACTTTAGGTGCAGAACGTTTATTAGCAGTCGGGAAAGGGTTTACTTTACCCTTATCTTTATTAACTCGACCATGTTTTGATTATGTAGCTTTAGGTCATGTCCACAAACACCAGAATTTAAATAAATCTAATGACCCACCAGTAATTTATCCTGGCAGTATTGAACGGGTAGACTTTAGTGAAGAGAAGGAAGACAAAGGTTATGTAATGATAGATTTGGAAAAAGGGAAAGTAAATTGGGAATTTTGTCCCTTACCCGTGCGAACATTTCGGACTATTGAGATAGATTTATCTAAACAAGATGATCCACAAAAAGCATTATTAAAAGGAATTACTAAATATGATATTCAAGATAATGTAGTGCGACTCATTTATAAACTGCGGTCAGAACAATTAGATTTAATTGATAACTCTTCTCTACATCAAGCTTTAAGCATCGCACACACTTACACCATTCAAGCCGAATTAGTTAGTCAATTAGCAAAACCCCGCATTCCTGAATTAAGCGCGAGTAGCAGTATTGACCCAATGTCAGCTTTACAAACGTACTTAAATAATCGAGAAGATCTAAAAGAAATAATGCCCTCTATGTTAGAAGCAGCACAGAATTTATTAACAGATGATGAAGGAATTTTGTTAGTACCCCAAGTTACCTGAGTTCGGTGTTAGGAGTTTCTCCTTCGGAGACGCTACGCGAACGGAGTTATGATTTTTTCAACGAGATCATCAGGGTTTGAGACTCATGGAGAGTTTTCCAAAAATTATCTTATGTCGAACTCAGGTCAAGTTAGAAGTCAAAAGTCAAAGGTCAAAAGTCAAAGGTCAAAATTAATATGCCGTAGGCTTTTTAGGAATTTTTAATAATGCTGGAAATTGGGAAAATTTACCTAATTAATCTATTTTGCCAACGGGTAATGGCTCGCAAATATGCAATAATAGGAATCTGATAAACTTCAAGAAAAATCCAAATAATAATTCCTAAATGTGATAAAAAAGTTAGTACCGTCCAAACAAATGGAAGCCATGACAGGGGAACATGAGAATGGGGAGGAAAATAATATGCTGTCACTCCTATTAAGATAGTCGGTAAAATAATAAAAGCAATTGCGGATAAACCATAACCCCAACCTAATTCCACATTTCCTAATCGTGCTTGTGTCCACCTTAATCCGTTCCAATTCCAAACTAGAGGCGGTTCTCTAGAAGGCATTTTCACTTGTTGTAATTCTAAATTCACTGTAAAAATCTCATTACAGAAATCACAACACATAGCTTCCATCATCAACATTTGCGAAATTTTACCCACGCGACAGACTGGACATGGATAATTTTCTTGAAAGTTTAAAGATGTTGATAAAATTGGAGATTTTGGCATAATTAAACTACTCCTTTTTTTAACATCAGTGATAAGATCCCCGACTTCTGATATTAATTTATAATTTGCGGACACAATAAATAAAAGAAGTCGGGGATCTTTTGATAATTTTTTTAATAAAACAACCTAGTTTCTTGATAAAACCAGGTTGAATTTGATATAATGACAATATTGGCAATGTAATTAGTCTAGAAAACCCATCAAAAGCTCGGAGTCATCGAAGGTGTTCGGCGCTATTGGCCGATTTCCGAAGACGGAATAGTTGTCAGCAACTACCAAGGTGCTAGAAGCAATGGGACGAATACCAGATAAGTTAATACTATCAACTACTTGGAATGTATTTGCACCTATGGGACGAATTCCCATGGAGTTAAATGTATCAACTACTTGTAATGTCCCGGTGGTAATGGGACGCATTCCAGCAACTATGATTGTTGCCTGAGAGCTTTCTTCAGTATTACTGATATTATCCTGATTATTTTCTGTCATTTTTATTTCTCCTTTGCATTAGATGACACTTGTTCAAACTGAATCTTTGTTTGTTAAGTGAATTTTACAATAATTAAGGAAAGAAGTATTTTTTTCCTATATATTTAGAGTCTAACCTTAAACTAGCATATATCACAGGTTGAATCTGAGACTGATATATTTTTTGATGAGGTTAGATTTTTGATTATATCAGCTAATGGACATTTATTTTGGTACAGAGAGGTTACATAGCAGGAGTCAGGAGTCAGAAGTCTCTTAGCATATAACTTTTACTGTAGATTCTGTATCTCATCCAAGTGCATACCGCTATATCAAGTTATAAAATTATTTTATCTTTTTGATAAGATAACTATCATAATTATACATCCCATTAAAGAATTAAGTAACTCTGCCATTTGGATTGAGGATCTTGATGGTTTTTTTCTGGTATTAATAACCGCCAACTTTTACCTTCTTTTTGAATTTGTAGGTAGACTTCAAAGGGTTTTTCTAGTTGTTTAAAACTGCGTTTTGGTAGTTTGACGGTAAAGTCGTAATTTCCCTGTACCCGATAAGCTGGTAGGTTTTCAATGGTAAGGGGTTGTTGTTGAGTGATAGATATGCGTTGAATATTAAATTTTTGGAAGTTTAAATCTAGCTGTTGGTTAAGTTGCTGTTGGGTTTGTTCTAGTTGGAGTGCGATCGCTTTTTGCACTAATTCCGGTGTCGGTAATAAGGCCATACTAGTACAAGCTGTGAGGAAAATTATCAAAATTGTTGTAAAAATTAACTTAATCATATTTAATTTCTTTTTAATGGCTTTGAATATATTCTCATTAACCACCATTGACTGGGGGAATTAAAACCACTTCGTCACCATTTTGGAGAATGGTATCTGGTTCAACAAATTGTAAATTCACGCCAAAGCGGGTTATTTCTCGCCATTTGCTTAATTTTGGGTGTTCGGAAATTAGGCGATCGCACACAGCTTGCACAGGTGTACCATAGGGAAACTCCCACACTAATTCATTCACTCCATAAACTTCTTGATAAACAGCAAATAACTTAACGGTTACAGTAATAGATTGGGACATATAATTTTTCTATACAACCTGATCATTTAATCATTGAGAATTATTTCAAATTTACCCCCCTTAACTTGCACAAGAATAGATTGACCTTCCCGCTCCCTTTCTGGTGTAAACTTGAGAGGATAACCCGATGTTTCATTGGCAGAAAGACTAACATTTGCCAATCCTGCCAATACTGTACTACGAGATGGATTATCAGATAAAGCTTTAATTAAAGCCTGAGTTGCATCAAAGCTAGTTGCAGTTCGCCAACTAATAGCTCCTCCCCACTGATTATCTGCTTTTTTGGCAAAAGATTGAGCTTGTGATGTTTCTCTAAACCAGGGGACTGCAATGATTAAACCCTCGACATTTTTTCCCCAACTGGTTAATATCTCACCCTGATAAAGATTATCTCCACCTAGCATTTTTAATTCTCGTCTTGATGGATTTTGAGCTTTGAGTGTTTCGTTTATTTTGGTAATTTCTTTGGCAATCTTGAGAGTAATATCAAGCTTTTGCGTATTAGAAAATAACATTACTGCTTCTGCTTGATCACCATAGACACTTTTAGCAACTTCTTTTCCTGCATCAAATGTAGGAGAAGTTAAATCAATTAAAGGTTTACGAACCACCTTACCCCCTAGTTTCTCAAATTGATTCGTAAATATCTCTCTGATACTATTGCTATATGCGTTAGTTGGGTTAGCAAAAATTACTACTTTTTTTAATTTGAGACTTTTATAAGTATATTCAGCAAGTTTTTTACCTGCGCTTTCATCAGAAGAAACTGCTCTGAAGAAAACTGGATTGTTTAGTAAAATGCTAGTGCTAGTAGGGGAAATCACTGCCAATTTAGCTTTTTCATATTCTGGTAATGCTATCTTAGTAGCATCGCTAGAAATATGTCCAATCACCCCCAGTATTGAAGAATCGTTGATGAGTTCTTGAGCTACTGCTTTGGCTTTTTCTGTGTTACTATCATTAGCAATCACAATTTCTAGTAATCTGCCATTTAAGCCATTGTTACTATTAAATTGGTTTTGTGCTTGAGCTACTCCACGTAATACTTCTTGAGTAATAATGGTGCTTTTGTCTAATGGCACAACTACTGCTAATGTTAGAGGAGAACCTTTTTGACGTGCTAGAGAATTATTATAATAAATTAGCACTTCTGGATCATAGCGATTAGCTTTTACCGCTTGTTGAAATAACGTAGTTGCTTCTTGATAATCACCTTGTTGAAAGGCTTGAATACCTTTGTTACGCGGGATATTATTAATCTCAGGAAAGAAAGTGCGATCGCCTCGACTAATTCTATCATTAATTATACTATTATCTCCAACACAAAAAACACCTAATTCCTTTCTTTCACCTGCTCCACATTTAGATCCGCGAGCAATACTAGCCACTATAATACTAGAAATAATCAAAACAGCGGATATTATTGCAGTTAAAATAATTAAATTGGATTTTGCTTGAACATCTGGAGTATTAACTTCACCTAATTTATTTTCAGTTGGTTGAGGTAAATTCATATTAATAGCAGTATGATAATCAACAACGTCAGTTTCAGTTTGGGAATGAGTGCTTGAATGGAGAATTATATGACTGATATGACTAGGATTTTTTTTTTGCTCAATTTTATCTAATTCATTAATCTCTTCTTTTAGTGGGTGACGTTGTATGATCCACAGCCGGACAAATTCTATTTTAACCTTCTCCTTTATTTCATCTAAAAACCCATTACTTCTCAAAAGTTGGTTCGTTTCTGTAATTAATTTATGTTCTGTGTCAGGTCTATATCTTGTGATTAATTCAAGGTAATCTTCCGAATTTTCTTGTGCTTCTGCTATTGCTGCAAAAACAACTTTTTCTAGAATCGAAAATCCGTCCCAAAACCATGTCAAACCAGCCTCAGCCAACTCAATTGCTTTGTTAATAATGAGTTTGACATCATCACTACTAACCGTCCATTTATCCTCTTCTCGCGCTCTTCCAAAAATGGTAAAACATATCGCTTGGATAAAATAAGGATGTCCTGCGGATAGATCAGAAATGGCTTTTATCGCATCTTCTTCATATTTAAGAATATTTTTGGCTGGGTTAATAATTAATTTTTTTGTACTATCTTCATCTAATAGGCCAATTTCTCTAACAGGTACATCCTTAAATATCTTACTTATCCTGTGGTTATTTAGTGATTTTTGTTCTATTAGTAAAATTAAAAATAATTTTTTATTAAAATCAATCAAGGAAGATAAATATTTATAAACCTGCTCCAAAAATTCTGAATCATGACTATTCATTAAGGCATGAAATTCATCAAGCACTAATAACAAATTCTTATTTTCTAATAATTTATATACTTGCTGTAAAAATTCATCATAGAAAATTTCTGGATCTAATTCTAACTCTGTAATTTCCGGTAGTTTAATATTGTGATCTTCCAACGAAAGATCATTAAGGATTTCTTGAGCCAAATCCACCAAAATTTCACTCAGGGACTTTTGGCTATAATGTTCTAAATTAAATGTCACAAAAACAAACTCATGTAAATCATTCAATCCATGAGGAATATTCCTAATGACAGATGATTTACCAATGCGTCGTTGACCATGTAACAAGATGATGTGGCGATTATGTTGAATATCATCTTGAATAGCCGAAAATAGCTTTTCTCTCCCAAAAAACAACTGTTGGTCAATGGGACGACCAATCACATAAGGGTTTCTTTGAGACTTAAAAGAAGTAATCATACTTTCATAATACCTCTAGCAGTGTTAATTTCATCGGCAAAATTTATGGCTTTACTGAATCAATTGGCACAAATTGTCCCCCTTTAATTTGTAAAAGAATAGATTTACCTTCACGCTCCCTTTCTGGTGTGAACTTGAGAGGATAGCCCGATGTTTCATTTGCAGAAAGACTGACATTTTCCAGTCTTCCTAATACTGTACTACGAGATGGATTATTAGATAAAGCCTTAATTAAAGCCCAAGTTGCATCAAAGCTAGTTGCAGTTCGCCAACTAATACCTCCTCCCCACTGCTGCCATGCTTTTTTGGCAAAAGATTGAGCTTGTAATGTTTCTCTAAACCAGGGTACTGCAATTATTAAACCCTCTACATTTTTCCCACCGCTGGTTAAGGTTTCATCCTTATAAAGAGTATCTCCAGCTAATATTTTTAAGTCTGGTATTGGTGGCTTTTGGGTTTTGAGCATTACGTTTCTTCTGGTAATTTCCATAGCAATACTTAGAGAAATATTAGTGCTTCTTGTATCTGGAAACAACAATGCTGCTTCTGCTTTATTACCATAGACGCTTTTAGCAACTTCTTTCTCTGCATCAAATGTAGAAGCAGTTAAATCAATTAGGGGTTTGTGAACTACCTCACCTCCTAGTTTTTCAAATTGATTTGTGAATACCTCTCTGATGCTGTTACTATATGGACTGTTTGGATTTGCAAAAACTACTGCTTTTTTCAATTTCAGACTTTTATAAGTGTGTTCAGCAAGTGTTTTTCCCGCACTTTCATCAGAATAAACTGCTCTAAAGAAAACTGGATTATTTAGTAAAATGCTAGTGCTAGTCGGGGAAATAACTGCCAATTTTGCTTTTGCATATTCTGGTAATGCCACCTTGGTAGCATCACTAGAGTTATGACCAATTACTCCCAGTATTGAAGAATCTTTGATAAACGCTTGTGCTACTTCTTTAGCATTTTCTGTGTTGCTATCATTAGCAATCACAATTTCTAGTAATCTGCCGTTTAATCCATTATTCCTATTAAATTGGTTTTGTGCTTGGGCTACCCCACGTAATATTTCTTGAGCATCATTTCTATCATCTTGGTTTTTATCTAATGGCACAACTACTGCTAGGGTAAACGGAGAACCTTGTTGGCGAGCTAAGGCATTATTATAATAAATTAGCACTTCCGGGTCATTTTTATTGGCTGTAACAGCTTGATTAAATAATACAGTTGCTTCTTGATAATTACCTTTTTTAAAGGCTTGAATACCTTTGTCACGAGGGATATTATTAATCTCAGGGAAGAAAGTGCGATCGCCTCGACTAATTCTACTATTATCTACTACACAAAAAACACCTGATTCCTTTCTTTCACCTGTTGGACAAGTTTTGAAAACTTGAGAAATACCTGCACCGAGAACTATGATTCCAGCTAATCCACACGATGCTATGAGTATTGAACCACGATTAAGCCACCTGGAAATCGTTCCAGAAGGTTTACTTACAGGTACATAATTTGTATCTCCAACGTTAAGATTAGTTTTAGACTTATAACTTTGAATTTCTTCCAGTCTTTGTCGAGATATTTTTCTCTGAGGATCAATTTCTAAAACAGACTCAAACTGTTCTTCAGCCTCAGCCCATTTTCTCTTAACTATTAACTGATGTCCATAATCTTCTGCTGTCTCTATTAGAGGGTGTTTGCTAATTTCTCTATCAATTTGGTAGGCTAGTACGTAAATTTCCAAAGCTTGCTCAAAATTTCCTTCGTCCGAGTATTTTTTGCCTAGATTTAATAAAGGCTGTAAAACATCTTTTTGTTTATTATTAATAGAATAGAACTGGTAGGCTCGTTTATACAACTCATGGGCTTGATTGAGTTGTCCAATCTTCAAATATTCTTCAGCCAAAGACATTACAGTTGTGAAGTTGTTGGGATTATTTTGTAACGCTTTTTCATAAATCTGCAACGCTAGTGGATCATTTTCTTGTCTTAATCCATCCGCCGCTAACAAACGTTGATTTACAACTTCTTCATCAACTTTTTCTAAGGTACTAATTTCATCTTTTAGCTTATGCGTTTTCACTAACCAACGGCGGACTAATTCTATTTTAACCCTGCATTGTGTGTCATCTAAAAAACCATATTCATCTAATTCTGCGTATGCTTTAATCAAATAGTCTGCTGACACTATTCCATAGCTTCTTAATAGCATTAATGGAGTTTGGATAGCTTTATTTTCTTGAATAGCTATATTTTGAGCCTCTGCTGCTGCTGTAAAAATAACCTGCTGCTTAGTAGTTAATCCCCCCCAAAACCACTTTAAACCACCTTCAGCTAATTCAATTGCCTTATCTACGATACTTTCAACATCATCACTATTTATACTCAAAGGAAACGCATCTGTCAAATTATTTGGATAACGCGTGCGTGCTAGATTATGAATAGCAAGACATATCGCTTGAGCAATAAAAGGATGTCCTGCGGATAAATTGAAAATTTTCTCTATTGCTTCTTCTTCATATCTTAAAAATTTCTCAGCAGGTTTAATAATTAACTCTTTAGTATGATTTTTATCCAACAAACCAATTTCTTTACTTGCTCCTGGTCGTAATGAAGAAACTAATTTTGGCAATTTTGATATATTTCTTCCTACTATTGGGATAATAAATAACTTCTGATCTTTTTCTAGTAATTGTCTAATATAATTACAAAAATTATCACTATCTGTAGATAATTTAGTATCTCTTTCAGTCAAAACATCAAATTCATCCCACAGCAAAACCAATTTCTTATTACCTAACTGTTGATAAACTGCTGGTAGAAACTCACGATGAAAAATGTCAATATTGTTTAAAATATCTTCCGGTAAATGGTTTAAAGTTTCCTCATTTATTTCTAGTTTATCTCTAATTCCAATTGCAATCAAACGTATAATTTCTTGATGATATGAGTTTACTGTTTTTTGAAAATCGAAACTGATAAAAACAAATTCATCTGTACCTAATTTCTTGGGAATTTGTGCAATTACAGATGATTTGCCAATCCGTCTTTGACCATATAATACAATTAATTGTACATTGTTTTGAAGGCCGTCATTAATAACACCAAACAAATCTTCGCGCCCAAAAAATCTGTTTGAATCACTAATTGGATCACCTATCATATAAGGATTTGGAATGAATTTGGGCTTAGGCATTTTCATTTTCTCATAATCTATAAATTTAATTTCCAATCAATCATTAGCTATAAACTTAGTAGAGAAGTTAAAATAAACTTCTCCATCCAAATGTTCATCCAGGAAATACTGGTACTAACTTTAGAACCCAATCTAGTAAAGATTTTACTTTTTCTGGATTGTTCCTTAACCAAGTAACTACTTCCTTAACTTTGCTTACCTGTTCATGACTAATCAGATTCATAAATTCTTTTTCTCTATCTCTGATTGATTGTTCTGGAGTTTGCAAAATCTCCTGAATTACCCATTTTTTCATAAGTAATGAAGTGAAAGAGTAGAACTTTTCGGGTTCTGTAGAATTGGAAGTAATTACACCCTGTTCTTCTAACTTGATTAAAGATCGTTCATGTTGTGTAAGAATGCGGCCAATGCCACTTAATTTAAATTTCCTCTCTTTGATATGACCTTCCATATCTAATAAAGCTATCAGCATCAACAAAACTTGTTCTTTGTCATTGCATCTATGCCAAATTGTTTTGAAAATCTGTTGAGTATCTCTTTCAAAATTTTCAGCAAATGATTTAATATCGGCATTACTCCCAAGCTGTAGTTCTCTATATAGAAAAAACCCAGCAGTTTGGACTAACATTGGATGTCCACCAGTAATATTCATGACTTCACCCCGCAGTGTGGGTGGTCTAATAATATTTAATAGTTGAACTAAATCCTTGGTAGTAAACAATTTCAGAGATTGAAACAAATAGTGATTGTACCAGGGAGAAGCATTGGGGTTAAGTTTGGGACCTAATTCACTGAGGCGCTGGAGTGAAGCCACAATCATGGAGAGATATTGACTTTCTTCCGCATGAACCGCCAAACTACGACACTGAGCTAAAAATGTTTCCATTTCTGTTTCCGTGTACTGCTCGTTTGTTATCAATGCTGCATCAAAATTATCTACCAACAATACTAAAAACTTATCTTCTTTACCCAATTTCCGTAATGCTTGGCGCAGACTATCATTTGTCGCCGGTTTTTCGAGTAATGGCTTGATTTCAGCTTGTAGTCTTGGTTCACTGTCTAATTTATTGTGTAGCAGATTTAAAGCTTCTCGCCAAAAACTACTAGGAGTGAAGGGAGTGAGACTTTGACAATCTAGAATGACAGCGATACCTTGAGATGGATCTAATTCATATTCTTGCCATGTTTCCTCAGAAGCCAATTTCTGCAAAAATGAAGACTTACCCATTCCTGGACCCCCCCAAATGGCGAAATGGCTGCGGTTATGGATTTGGTCAAAAGCATAGTTAATTTCTGATATCCGTCCTATGAAACTTTCTGGGGGAACTGGTTTTCCAGGAAAAAAAGGATTGGGAGACATAGTAAATTTATTTCTGGAGACGGAGAAAAGAGCAGATTTTACTGATTATGTCAGTATACCATTAGTAATGTATTTGTTTTGTTCATTAGAAGCAATATGCAATCTGAATTTAACTTTTTTCAACACTGGTATCCTCTCATACCAATCGAAGATATTAATCCTCAGCGACCAACATCCCTAACTCTACTGGGAATGCGCTTGGTAATTTGGAAACCCAGTAACTCAGAAACCTATCGGGTATTTTTAGATCAATGTCCCCACCGTCTCGCACCATTAAGCGAAGGTAGAATAGAAACTAAAACAGGTAGCTTAATGTGTAGTTATCACGGTTGGGAATTTAATGAAAATGGCATTTGTCAGCGCGTTCCCCAAGCAGAAAACCCAGAAATTATTGCCAAAAATAAAGAAAATTTTTGTGTTGTTTCCTTTCCAGTCCGTCAACAACAGGAACTACTTTGGGTGTGGCCAGATCAAAAAACAGCAGCAATAGCTGAAAATACACCTTTACCTTTATCACCCCAAATAGATCCAGAAAAAGGATTTGTGTGGTCGAATTATGTTCGTGATTTGGAATACGATTGGCAAACATTAATAGAAAATGTGGCAGATCCTAGTCATGTTCCTTTTTCTCATCACGGGGTTCAAGGTAATCGAGAAAAAGCTAGACCTATACCTCTGAATATAGTCAAATCAACCATTAATTTAATTGAAGTAAATATCGAAAGAGGTTTACCCACAACCATTACATTTGAACCACCTTGTAGATTAGAATATGCCATTAATCTTGGTAATACGGGAAAAAAAATAGGTTTACTGGTTTATGCTATTCCTGTATCTCCTGGTAAATCGAGAATCGTTGCTCAATTTTCCCGCAATTTTGCTAAGACTTTACATCGCTTGATCCCTCGTTGGTGGAATCATATTCATGAAAGAAATCTAGTGTTAGATGGGGATATGATGCTACTAAATCAGCAAGAGTATTTGTTACAGAAGAAACAATTACATGAAAGTTGGAAAACTGCTTATAAGTTACCGACAAATGCTGATAAATTAGTAATTGAATTTCGCAACTGGTTTGATAAATATTGTCAAGGTAAATTACCTTGGCATGAAGTAGGAATTGATGCAAGTGAACCTGCACCTATTAATGATAATCATGGGGAAATGTTGGATAGATATAAACAACATACCCGACATTGTAGTAGTTGTCGAACCGCAGTTAAAAATCTAGAAAGGTTGCAAATAGGACTTTTGGTATATTTTGTAATTATTATATCTGGAGTAGCTGTATTACCTGATCATTGGCGGTTACAGCTAGGTTTACCATTAATAATTACGGCACTTTTAGGTTTAGGTGCTTACAGTTGGCTAAAATTTTCGCTCATTCCTAAATTCTACTTTGTAGATTACATCCACGCAGAGAAATAAACAATTCAAGAATAAAGAATGAATCAATAATAATATCTTACCAATTACCCATTACCAATTACCCATTACCAATTACTAAAGCTTCAATTCCAAACGTTGAAAATCTTGCTGAATTTCAGACCATAAAGCTTTATTGTACGGGTCAGTTTTTAAGGCTTTTTTTAGATAAATTTTGGCTTTTGGTAGTTGTTTTTCTGCAATTAAGGCTCGTCCCCAGATTTGATAGGCGATCGCCAACCATTGACGCACCTCCCCATCCGCCGGTAAACGCGCCAGTAAAGCCTCTGCTAGAGCGATCGCTTGGGGAAACCTTTTTTCCTGCAAAAATCGCTGTAATTGCTCATAAGTCTTCCACTTTAACCGCTGTTCAATCTCCTGCAAATTTGGTGGATGCGGTGTAACCATTGTTTTTGGCGCTGCTGGTTGAGTTTGCACCTCCGTCGCACTAGTCTTTGGCTTAATTTCCTCCGCTGGTAAAACCGTTTGCAGAAACTTATAAGCCTCAGTCACCGCAATAAACTTATCTTTTGCTCTGAGATCATCTGGGTTGATATCAGGATGATATTGCTGAACCAATCGGCGATAGGACGCTTTCACATCAGCAAAAGAAACTCCCGACCTTAAACCCAATATCCGGTAATAATCTTCAAGATCCATGTTGCTTCGTTTGACTTCAATTCAAAATTCAAAACTAAAAATTCAAACCGAGAAACTCAGACTTTTGAACCTTACATCTTGAATTTTGAATCATCTT
This sequence comes from Aphanizomenon sp. CS-733/32, assembly GCF_028330045.1. Classification (NCBI taxonomy): domain Bacteria; kingdom Bacillati; phylum Cyanobacteriota; class Cyanophyceae; order Nostocales; family Aphanizomenonaceae; genus Aphanizomenon; species Aphanizomenon sp. CS-733/32. The sequence goes on along the minus strand of NZ_JAQMSE010000234.1, from coordinate 9,696 downwards.
CCCCTATTTAAATCCGTTCTTCAATCACCCGATCAATTAAACCGTATTCCTTAGCTTCCTGAGCAGACATAAAAAAGTCACGATTCATGTCCTTCTCAATTTTCTCTAAAGATTGACCAGTATTATCAACATAAATTTGATTTAACTGGTTACGAAGCCGCAAGATCTCCTGAGCCTCAATAGCAATATCGCTGGCCTGACCACGAGTTCCACCCGAAGGTTGATGAATCATAATTCGGGAGTGAGGTAAAGCCATCCGCTTCCCCTTTGTCCCCGCAGCCAACAGAAAAGATCCCATGGAAGCAGCCAAACCGACACAGATTGTCACCACCTCAGACTTAATGTGTTGCATAGTGTCGTAAATCGCCAATCCCGCCGTCACCGAACCACCGGGAGAATTGATATACAAATAAATTGGCTTAGTTTGATCATCGGAATCTAAATAGAGCAAATAAGCGACAATCGCATTAGCGATACCATCATCTACTTCCTCCGTCAAAAAAATAATGCGCTCCCGAAATAGCCGATCTTCGAGATCGATCCATTGTTCATAGGTGCTACCTGGGAGACGATAAGGAACTCTGGGAATACCAATAGGCATAGGACAATTTTAGTGAAGACTATGAAAATAGAACTGGAGCATTTCCGTCAAAGTTGAGAAGCCAGAATCCAAAATAAAAATCAAACTCAAATAGAGCTTGGCAAATTCTTGGTACTTTCTAGCACCCGATCAATTATTCCGTATTCCTGCGCTGCCTGGGGAGTCATATAGAAAATACGTTGACTATCTTTCGAGATTTTTTCGGCTGTCTGTCCTGTATTTTGGGAAAAAATATCAAAAATTATCTTTTCTTTCTGCAACACCTCTTCCGCATTCACTTGAATATCTGTTGCTTGACCCTGAGTCGCCACACTAAACTGAGTCAAGGCAATATTTGCATGAGGTAAACTGAATCTTTTTCCCTTCGCCCCAGATGATAGAATCAATGCTGCCATACCCACCGCTTGACCCAAACAGATAGTGACAATTTCTGACTTGATGTACTGGATTGTGTCATAAACCGACAAACAAGCCCTAATTGACATCATTCCCAAAGTTTCATCCATACCAGCCAGCACAGGATCACCCAAAGAATTGATATAAAGGTAGATCGGTTTACTCTGATCCTCCGACTCCAGATACAGCATAGCAGACATCAGGGAATTAGCCAGAGTCGTATCCAGTGGACGATTCAAGAAAAGAATCCGCTCCTGCGCCATCCGTTGATCAATACTGACCCACTGCCACTGGTTACCACCAGGAATGTTATAAGGAACTTTTAGTGATGAATCAACAGCCATAGGGATAATTAGAAGAAATTAGAGATGATGAGAACCAATTTAAGCAATCATTGGTAAAGGTTTCGGCAGATCCTTCATGCTTTCGAGAACGCGATCAATTAATCCGTATTCCTTGGCTTGTTGGGGAGTCAAATAAAACATCCGCTCAGTGTCCTTGGCAATCTTTTCAGGAGACTGTCCAGTGTTTTGAGAGAAAATATCCAAGATAGCTGTTTTGTTAGCCAAGACTTCCTTGGCGTAAATTTGAATATCTGTTGCTTGACCTCTAGTCCCACTGCGAGGTTGATTCAGGACAATAGTGGCATGAGGTAAACTAGCTCGCTGACCCTTAGTTCCAGCGGATAGAATCAGTGCTGCTGTTCCCAATGCCTGACCAATGCAAATTGTATGTACGGGTGTTTTGATATAGTTAATAGTATCACAGATAGCAAAAGCTTCCGTTTCGTAGCCGATCGCATCCCCTGTGTACCAAGATGTCCCCGTTGAATTGATGTAAAAGAAAATTGGCTTGTCTGGATTGTCAAACTTTAGATAAAGCAACTGAGCAATAATTAGCTTGGTTACATCAACGCCCATTTGCCGTTTGTATTCATCTGCTGAAACTAAAGGCATTCCCAGATAGACAATTCGTTCTTTTAAAAGTAGAGAAGCTAAATCTGGTGGCGGTGTCCGGTAGGAACTGTCGCCGTAGTAAGAAGCTTGAACTGACTTGATGAGGGAATTTTCCATAGCAACTGATGATCTGAGATTATGCCGTTAATGTATTACATCCTAGCGCGATGCTCACCCAATTTAGGGTGCGGATTTCTCCCAGATAGGGAAAAAAGCTAAAGTTTAAAATATTTGGGTCTTGAGTACCAATTATGCCAAGCACAGCACAATTCAAGCGGTAGGAGCGCAGGGTCTGCGCCCTCAATTGTATGGTATCCCACCAATAATCGCTATATCTCTCATGAAAAAATCGGTTGCAAATCTAAAATAAATCCTGGTAATACATCTTCTCCAGATAAACTTGTAGGAGATTCTAGAATTTCTGTTTCCTGATTTTGACGATAAATTTCTATTTGTTTATTTTTCGGATTAATTAACCAACCTAATCGCAAACCATTGGCCATATATTCTCGCATTTTGGCTTGAGTATCAGCTAAATCATCGCTCTCAGAAACCAATTCAATCACAAAATCAGGACATAAAGGCAGAAACCTTTTTCTTTGTTCTGGTGTGAGTGTATTCCATCTTTCTATCTTGATCCAAGACACATCAGGGGAACGGGTAGCACCATTAGGTAATTTAAAACCTGTGGAAGAATCAAAAGCTTTTCCTAAACTTTTTTGGCGATTCCAATATCCTAAATCCAGACACATTTCAAAATTTCTATTTCCGGTTTCTCCTCCTGTTGGTGACATGATACTTAATTCTCCTTGAGCCGATAATTCTAAACGTAAATCTTTATTAGCAGCGACCATTTCCACAAATTTATCATCTGTGAATTTTAGTGATTCTGGTATTTGTAAAATTACAGCAGTCATGATTCATACCTCGTGACTAATCTCCGGTAAGGGAAGTTCTATTCTTCATTCAATAGGTAAGTGAACTTTGTTTGTGTAGTAGCGATCGCTAATTGCCGTTATTGTACTAAACTGTAAAAGTGTTCACAATTACCGCTATTATAATTCTTGAGGTGTTAGATTAAGCGTGTGGTAACCCAGGGGTAAGAAAATGACAGAGAATCAAGGGCAACTCCCGATTTTAGCTGGAAACAAAGGAAGATACCAACTTCTCAAACCTTTGGGAAAGGGCAGTTTTGGAGATACTTTTCTCGCTATTGACTTAGATACGATGAATCAACGCCATTGTGTTGTTAAGCGATTACGAATTGAAAGTCATCATTCTCCTGAAATTATTGCGGGGATTAAAAAAGCCTTTGAAAAAGAAGCTAAGGTTCTGGAAGATTTAGGAGTTAGAAGCGGTAACATTCCCTGCTTATATGATTATTTTTCCTTAACTGTAACTGACCCTCAACTCCATACCTCACAAGAGTTTTATTATTTGGTTCAACAATATATCGAAGGTGAGGATCTAAGTAAAGAACTGGAACAACAAGGACGTTTCTCGGAAGCCAAGGTTTTGGCTCTATTAAATAATATTTTACCCGTTTTGGAATTTATCCATAAAAATAACGTTATTCACCGGGATATTAAACCTAGTAATATTGTGCGCTCCCAAGCAAAAGCAGAAGATAACAAATTTTATTTAATTGACTTTGGAGCAGTTAAACAAGTAATCGAAGGTAATATCTACACCACAGAAATATCTATGGTGTTTGGAACTCTTGCTTATGCTCCTTTAGAACAAATTAAAAAGAAAAAAGTTGATTATTCCAGTGATTTATATGCTTTGGCTGCTTCTTGTGTGGAATTATTAACAGGTGAATTTCCAGAGGATTCCCGTGATGTTAATAATCTTTGGGATTGGGAAAAATATCCCTATATTAGTGAACATTTAGGTAAGATACTAAGGCGTATGCTCCAAGAAGATCCTTATTATAGATTCCAGTCAGCACGGGAAGTAATGGAAGCTCTAAATAAACGTGATGATGAACAAAAGGAATTGCAGCCACCTACTGATGAAAATAATGGTGGTGGTGAAAAAACAATAATTATCTCTCCTTCCCAACCTCGATTTATTCAAGTTTTATTGATAACAGCAATTATTTTGACGACTGCTGGGGTTTTAATAGCTATTTACCGCCATCAAAATCCAGATACACAGAATATTACAACTATTGCCGGTCAACTATTTGAGGATAAACAATTTGGAATTGAGATCAAATATCCTCAAGACTGGAAGGCTGAGAAACAACAATATAGTCCGTTAACCGGGGGAACTATAGCCAAAATATCTCCTAATAGTTCCAGTTTGAATCTAGATGTAGGGTTATTTATCCGTGTGGTATTGATAGAAAAATCCCAGTCTCTATCAAAGTATAATCTGGCTGCTATCGAACAAATTCAAAAATCTGTTAAAGACGTACAAATTCTCCAACAACAACCAATAAAAATAGATAATCGAGAGGGATATCAAATAGTTTATAGAAATCAAGAGCAAATCGGTAACTTCAGGTTTAAGTTTAAAGTCATGGAAATTTGGACTATCAGTAACTCAAAAGCTTATATTCTGACCTATCGAGCCGAAGAAAAACTCTATGATCCCTTTCTTAAAGATGTAGAACAAACCATGATTAAGTCTTTTCATTTGCAGTCTACTTTATTTTTATGAGGGACAGCCCGGTAATATACCTTGCCAGTTGACATTTGCACACTAGTTATATTAACGTAGGATTGATTTAACTCATCAGCTTTTTGTAACCCTCTTAATAACCTGATTTCTTATGGCTTTAGTTATGAAAAATAACCTATCAGCACCCTTAACTGGTCTGGCTTTAGCCTTGAGTGTCACTTTAGCCAGTAATCAACCCAGCCAAGCTCAAAGCCGTCAATTTAGTTGTGGTTTGAGTGATAACTATCCAGCAACCGTGGTTCGTCACCCAGCCAGAGGTAGTGTGGCCTTAATTGTGTGGACAAACACAAGTCAGATTAATGATACATGGACACCTGAAAAACGTTGTCAAAAAGTATCAGATCGTTTCCAGAAACTACACAATCAAGGTCAACTGAAAATCCTGAAAACGGGAACAGTTAACGGTCAATCTGTTATCTGTGGTTTAGGAACTAATCAGGGAGCTTGTAATAACAAAAATGTTTTACTGACCATGACCAAGGATCGTGACCCCAAGCAGGTTCTCGAACAACTGTTGAATACCCGGGGGTCCGCAGGTGGGGCTGTTTACCTCAGTGGCGACCAAGCGGGACACATTAAACCAACAATCAACCGTGATGGAACTGCCAGCGTTGATATTAATCAAGTGATTAACAGTAAGAGTGAGCCGATCTGGTAAATTGGAAATTATGGGGGGAAATCATGAGTTGGCGCAGAGGAATGGTCGCTGTTTTTGCACTAACTGGTTCTGTTTTGCCTTTGGCAACTCCAGTGTCGTCAGTTCAAAAACCCCCTTTTTCAACGGTTAATTTGCGGTCTGGCCAAGAACAAATTCAACTTGAACAAGCAGCCCGTTTAATCACAGTTAGGATTTTAAGTATCCCTAAACAAAAGCGCGATCGCTCATTAGGTTCTGGTGTACTATTTTATAAAGATCATAAAAATCACTTCACCTCAACCTATGGAGTAATTACCAATAATCATGTTTTACAAGCAGGTGAAGCTCCCTATTTTATTCAAACTCCTGACGGAAAAACACACCGTGCTAACTCTGTGGTGCGGAAAAAACAACTGAGGGGAAATGATTTAGCCTTATTAGAATTTGTAGCTGACTCAGAATACAAGATTACCACCAAATCAAATCAACCAGCCGCCATTGGAGATGGAGTAATAGCCGCAGGTTTTCCCCTCAAAAATAGCCAAAGCAAATATCGGGGGTTTGTGATTAAACCCGGTAACATTGAATTGGTATTGGATAAAGCCCTAGAGGGAGGATACCGAATTGGCTCTACCAATGACGTAGAAAAAGGGATGAGTGGCGGACCCCTATTGAATCGCGCGGGGGAATTAGTGGCAATTAATGGACTTCATGCTAACCCAATTTGGGGTGATCCTTATGTTTTTGAAGATGGTTCTTACCCAACAGACGCACAGCGAGAACAAATAAGTCAATATAGCTGGGGTATTCCCTTAGAAACAGTCAAGCAGTTATTGTTTGCCAAAAGTAAGCCTTGATGCTTCTAATTTTGGGTGAAACAAAAAATATAATACAGCAGTTTCCGTGATTATCAGGTACAAATGTTAATGATCAAATCCTTGTAACACAGGCATCTTGCCTGTTGATAGTGTACCTCATTTACCTCAAATCTGCTGTATATAAAAATATAGTATTGTAGGGTGCGTTAGGATGAAATCCGTAACGCACCCCATCATTGATAATAGTGCGTTACGCTATCGCTAACACACCCTACGGACTTGGTAGGCTTTTTTGACTTGTGCCAGTTCAGGGTGCCGAATGTGGGATATAATTCGTTGATTTGTGACTAAAAATACCGTATAGTATAATAAATTTTTGCAAGTTCCAAGGTTACTGATGGTGGCTAAGTTCAACTAGACAAAAATTTTCCGTTGCTATGTAAAGCGTAAATAGAAAGCAAACAATAATTTCCAAATCTTCGGAGAAAGTTATGAATATGCACTCTGTTAAGATTGTTGCTTTAGGCACTATAGGTGTGCTGGCAACAACCACCTCTACACTGGCTCAATTTAATACTAGTCCTATTCATCTGACTCAGGCTACTAGCTTCACTTGCGGTCCTCACCTAAAAACTTACGTAGTTCGCTCACTAGATAACCGGGCAGGAACCGGGATTCGCTGCGTCAAATTTAGTGAAGGAGGAGCAGGCGGCGCTAGTATTCCCCGTCTGGCGTGGTACGGGGAAGGTGCCTGGGGAGGGTGTACCTACCGCCATCTGGGACACGCATTTTACGAAGGTAGGATGCTGGTTGGGTCTGCGTCGGATTTTCATGGTAATGGTGAGTGTACCAACAACAATTTTCCACGTAATCTAACAGTCCGACAAACTACACCTGACTGGACAGTGATTCAGGTGACTGGTGCCTGGAATGAGGAGTGGCGTTCAGTTTCCTCAACTAGTTATAGACCCCTACCCCGTCCTCAAACCTGTGGTGGCTATTTTGATCAATACAGGGTATCTGATTTGGGTGGTGGCCGTCCCGGAGCAGGTCTGCGCTGTATGCTTAAAGTTGGTCAGGCAAATACAACCTGGTTTGGGAACGGGAATTGGAATGGGAATCCTTATTCTCACTTGGGGACTCGCGGAAACAATGGGTATGGCGCTGGAGATATATGTGGAAATGGCTTTGGACCAAGCTGTAATAATTTCGGTTACGGTTCTCTGACATTCACCCCTACCCCCGGTGGTTTTCAGGTGACTGGTGCCTGGAGTGAGCAGTGGCGTAGGTAGAGACACCCTTACAGGGTGTCTAATTTCGGGGTTGCTAAATCAAGGTATGAAAATAAAAATCCAATAATCTGAAGAAGTAGGTTGGGTTTCCTACCTTAACCCAACATAGACCCTCAGATTACTGGATTTTCTTGTAGTGCGGGCATCTTGTCTGCAAGAATTATACAAATTAAATGCACAACAGCTTAGGAAAATAAGTTTTTTTAACGAACCACAGAGACACAGAGGACACAGAGGTAAGCTTTTATGCAGCTAGATCCAATGTTCCTAATATTTTTATTTCTTGTAGTGCGGGCATCTTGTCTGCAAGAATTATACAAGTTAAATGCACAACAGCTTAGGAAAATAAGTTTTTTTAACGAACCACAGAGACACAGAGGACACAGAGGTAAGCTTTTATGCAGCTAGATCCAATGTTCCTAATATTTTTATTTCTTGTAGTGCGGGCATCTTGTCTGCCACAACCTTGATCAGATTTGAAGATACTAGTATAATATTTCTTGAAAACCCATTGGCGATAATTACAGCAATTTCCAATCACACAAGTTACATCTTAGCCCCCTCATGGCTTGCGGGGAGGGGGTTGGGGTTTTTGTTCCGGGTTTGATGACAATTTGCTATAAGCGCTCCCCAATCAAATCCTCAGTCGGTTTTAACCGACTTGAGCTTTCAGACAGGGAATTTATTCCCTGGCTGTCTGGCTGTCTTATATCTTTGCGTGAAGTACAAAGAAAGACTACTATAAAAAATAGTATTATAACAGACAAAGGACTATGAAATTTTCCCAGGGATTAGGCGTAATTCTAGGGACAACAACCCTAGCTTTACTACAATACCAATCCGTATCTGCTTTAACTGCTGTAGAGGTTAATGATATCGCTAAACCAATCACCGTGATGATTGGTGGACTAGATGGAAAAGGTTCAGGAGTAATTATTGACAAAAATGGTAATACCTACACTGTGCTGACAGCCAATCATGTGGTTGAAAAAGCGGGATATGGTATTTATGAGATTATCACCCATGACGGGCAAAAATACCCGATGGAAAACAAAGCTCAAATTCTGGGAAAATTAGATTTAGCCCTAGTCAGATTTACCAGTTCTAAAAATTATCCCCTTGCTAATATTGCTGATTCTCGCACAGTTAAAGAAGGTGCAACAGTATATAACTCTGGATTTCCTATTCCTTCTATTTCTAATAGTCAACAGCGAAATTACTTCTTTTTAACATCCCAAATCACAGCTAGAGGAAGGGGAGAAAATCTGGGATATGATTTATTTTTGAGTGGGAGTCCAAGACCAGGGATGAGTGGGGGACCAATATTAAACGACCAGGGGGAAGTAATTGGTATTTATGGTAAGGCTGAATTTGGCAGAAGTGAATCAGCGTTAGCAAGAGATGGTGTTCAGGGAATACCGACGGAAAAGTGGCCAGGTTATTTGATTGCTCAAACTTTTACAGAATGGTGTCAACAAAAAGCCAATTTATCTCAACAGAGAAGAAGAACGGTAGAAGTATTACTACAAGTTGCTAAAACCCAAAATTGTGATCAAGCTAATCAAACGCTGACTAATTTGACTGAGCTTAACCTTAACGGAAATCAAATTAGCGATATCAAACCTTTGTCTAATCTGACTAATTTGACTGAGCTTAACCTTAACGGAACTCAAATTAGCGATATCAAACCTTTGTCTAATCTGACTAATTTGACTTGGCTTGACCTTGAGGGAAATCAAATTAGCGATATCAAACCTTTATCTAATCTGACTAATTTGACTACCCTTTCTCTTGAGGGAAATCAAATTAGCGATATCAAACCTTTGTCTAATCTGACTAAATTGACTTTCCTAGGACTTAAGGGAAATCAAATTAGCGATATCAAACCTTTGTCTAATCTGACTAAATTGACTTTCCTAGGACTTCAGGAAAATCAAATCAGCGATATCAAACCTTTGTCTAATCTGACTAAATTGACTAGGCTTTTGCTTCAGGAAAATCAAATCAGCGATATCAAACCTTTGTCTAATCTGACTAAATTGACTTCTCTTTACCTTGAGGAAAATCAAATCAGCGATATCAAACCTTTGTCTAATCTGACTAATTTGACTACGCTTTGGCTTCAGAGAAATCAAATTAGCGATATCAAACCTTTGTCTAATCTGACTAATTTGACTGAGCTTTCCCTTGAGGGAAATCCACTTGTCTGTGACGTACTCCACACACTCCCTTTCAGGTGAGTGTGGGCTTCTCAGTGACTCCTCTATGAGGACATTAACTGAGCTTTAAGACCGTGCGCCCCACGGTT
>NZ_JAQMSE010000233.1:0-10238 GCF_028330045.1 Aphanizomenon sp. CS-733/32 | reverse complement strand
TTCCAAATGTGGTTTTAGTGTGTCTCGTAATAAGTTAATCTGGTTCATAGGGGTTTCTTTGATTGTGTGGTAACTTTCTATGAAACCCTTTCTCTGTTTCCTTTGCAAGCTTTTTCTCTATTTTTTGTCCTGTACAGAGACTTAGGTTAGCCTCCGAACATCAACTTAGAAGTTACCCTGGAGATACCCGCATTGATGAATTTTTCAGCAAGCCCTATGATAAATCTTTAATAATTCTCACCGCAGAGGCTCCCGTTAATGTTGCCACCAATAACCAAGTAACAGCCAATCCCACCACTTCCCCTAAAAATAAATTAGTAATTCTATGCAAAAATAAGCCAACAGTTGAACCAATGGGTATAGATATCATCCAACTTATAATATTGACAAATACCCATTTCCATGCTAGAGGAAGTGATGGGGGAATAGCTAACAACCATTGGCATACACCAATTAATAAACCACCAATACCACCAATAATAATGCCTAGAAAAATTCGCGTGGCTAGAAACGCAGAAGTAGTCACAGTCCAACCCAAAACACCAACACCAATTGCAGCAATAATTACCCAAGTAAAAAGAGTAGATAGTACCCATTTTCCAGGAGAAATAGATTGTCTGAGCAGATAACTTTGGGGGATAGAAATTGTTAAACTCCCGATAGCAGCTTCTAAAACACTCATATCTGGTTCTTCACTAATTTCAATCATTAATAAACTCAATAAAAATCCCAGAAAAGTAGCAACAACCCATTTCAATGTAAAAATTAAAATTCTAGAATTAGATTTAACAGGTGATAATTGCATTATACTTTCTTAAATTTTAATGGTCTTACAGCTTGAGTATCAAACATCTGGAGAAAAGCTCGACGACGTTGATAAGGTGATTCGGGAGCAATATAACCCCATAAACTTTCCCAATAGAAAAAAGAGAAACCAGCAAGTTTTTGATTGCGGACTATTTTTATTTGTTCCTTCACTTGATCAATCTCTACAGGCTTTAATAAATTTCCGGTTGAGATACCAATAGCTACAGGAATTTTCTTCATAGCTGATTTTATTGATGGTTTGGACATTTCTGTGATGAAAGAGGTTTTTTCACTTCTGTATACCTGTAAAATCAACTCATCTATTAGATCTTGTTTTACCCAATTTTCCCAATCTTGTAAATAGTATTTATAAGCAAAATATTGTGAGTTTGGAGAAAGAGATATTTTAGCATAGGGTTTAATTGCTTTTACAGATTTAGAAATACTGTCCATAAATGCAGTAATTTTATTAGCCCTCCAGCGCATCCATTCTGAATCAAAAGGATTACTTGGTGGTTTTTTCCCTCGATGTTCTTTTTGATAAAGTTTTACCGTAAAAGCATCATAACCAAACTGTACAGGCATTCCAAAATGATCATCAATTTGAATACCATCTACATTATAATTTTTGACAACTTCTAAAATTAAGCCGCGAATAAAGTTCTGAACTTGAGGATGTAGAGGATTTAGCCAAGCTTGTTTATAAACCCCATTAATCATATCTTCTAGTAAGTTTTCAGATATGGACTCTACACCCTTTTGTCCAATAGTTAACCAGTCTGGATGCAGTTTAGCTAACGCAGAATCTGGAGGAGTCATTAACCCATATTCAAACCAAGGAATTATTGTCAAATCTTTACTTCTAGCCAATTTGACTACCTTGGCTAAAAAATCATTTTTATTATGAATAAAATTCAGCAAAGGTTGACTATCTGCACCTATGATTTTTTTGGCTAAAGGACTTTTATAAAAGGTGTAACCTCGATTCCAAACTACGGGATAAATAGTATTAAAATTGAGTGCTGCTAATTGATGTATTGCCCTTTCAATTCCCCATGGGATATAAAAGACACCACTGGCAACATTAGTCAGCCAAACACCACGAATTTCTGTAGTTACAGGTAAAGAATTTGAATTTTGAGTATAACCAGGATTTGCAAAAATGGGAAATATTGTTAAACTGATGACAAATCCCAAACATAAAAAACATCCAAAAACTTGCTGAAATACAGAATTCATTTGTTAACTAAATCGAGATTGCTAATATCCATATAACTACAAAATCTAATTTTATTGTGGGGATTAGATAAAGATATGAATGTTTTTTGATAAAGCAGTAGAAAAGACACAATATTTATGTGCCTTTAAGAATTCTAAGTGATATGTGAAGAATTCTAAAGATTTTTTGAAGATGGCAAAACTGCTTCTCCTCCCCCGTTGAGGATATTTTCAGCAAGCCCTAACTAAGGTACTTCTAAGCAATAAATGAAAAAAACGAACCACAGAGGCACAGAGGACACAGAGGGAGGAGAAATAGAGAGATTTCTTTCTCATTCCCTTTCCTGACTTCTGGGCGGTGAACCCTCACCCTACTTAGAATCTTTCTACACCGGAGAATTGTTGAATGGAGACTTTCGCTGCTTCTCCACAAGTACGCGGTGTGGGGAAAATCTTGCCGGGATTTGCTAAACCTTGGGGATTAAATACCTGTCTTACCCATTGCATACTCTCTAAATCAGCTTCACTAAACATATCTGGCATATAGCATTTCTTATCAGCACCAATACCATGTTCACCGGAAATACTCCCACCTACTCTTACGCATAGTCGGAGAATTTCTCCTCCCAATTCTTCGACTTTTTCTAATTCTCCATGAATGGAGTTATCAAATAAAATTAATGGGTGTAAATTCCCATCTCCAGCATGAAAAACATTAGCAATAGGATAACCATATTCATGGCTTAATCTCTCAATTTCTTGGAGGACATAAGGTAATTGAGTCCGAGGAATTACCCCATCTTGTACATAATAATCAGGGCTAATATGTCCCGCTGCGGCGAAAGCTGCTTTTCTGCCTTTCCATAATTTTAATCTAGTTTCTGGGTCACTAGCGCTGGTGACATTTCGCGCCCCATTTTGGCGACAAATTTCTGTAACTCGCTGTTTATTTGCAGAAACTTCTACTTCTAAACCATCAATTTCTACTAATAAAATCGCTGTGGCATCACGGGGATAACAATTAGTGGCAACAACATCTTCTACAGCATTAATACTAATATTATCCATCATTTCCATGCCACCGGGAATAATCCCCGCGCTGATAATATCAGAAACGGTGGCAGCGGCGGCATCTACGCTGGTAAAGTCTGCGAGTAATACACAAATTGATTCGGCACTTTTGAGAATTTTTAAAGTGATTTCTGTGGCAATTCCTAATGTTCCTTCTGAACCGACAAATACACCTGTTAAATCATAACCTGGTGTTTCGGGAATTTGTCCACCAACATCAACTATTTCCCCATCTGGAAGCACAAGTTTTAAGCCTAAAACATGATTTGTTGTCACACCATATTTTAAACAATGGACTCCTCCTGAATTTTCAGCAATATTGCCACCAATGGAACAAATAATTTGACTAGAAGGGTCAGGTGCAAAATAAAAACCAGCACCGCTAACTGCTTGTGTCACCCAACTATTAATTACTCCCGGTTGCACGACAGCACGTTGATTTTCTAAGTCAATGCTGAGGATTTGTCGCATTAAAGAAGTGACAATTAAAACGGAATTTTCTGTTGGTAAAGCACCACCAGATAAACCTGTTCCTGAACCTCTCGCAATAAAAGGAACGGCGAATTGATTGCAAATTTTGACAATTTCTGATACTTGTTCTGTGGTTCTGGGTAATACTGCGACTGGGGGACATTGTTTATAGCTGGTTAAACCGTCACATTCATAGGTGAGAAGTTCTTCTTTGCGTTGAACTACGCCTTTTTCACCAACTACAGCGACAAATTTTTTGATAATAGGTTTCCAGTTGATTTGTTTTTTATCTTGGGTAAGCATAGATTTTTTTATTAGTGGTAGATATTGACTGTATTTATTATTGTATATAAAAAATATAACTTATATTATATTTTTCAAAGGATGGGTACAGGATAATCTGATATGATTTAGAAATTAACCATTGACAAAAAATCTAATTTATGTGTTGTGAAATATTTTTTATGGCACACAAACAATACCTAATCCTGCCATCTGACGAATATGCTCATCAAAGGCAAAAACTTCAAAGACACTTAAACGATTTGCCATTACTAAAATAGAACAATCAGTATAACTCCATTCTTTATCATTATATTTACAAAAGGTCTCCCAGATAAGTTGATCATCTTGATCAGAAATATTGATATAACGATGTTCAGTTCTTAAAACTTGACCAATTTTAATAGAAGCATCACTAGAGATTTTACTTCTAATCCAAGTGACTGTTTCATCAAATACTGTTTCTAAGATAATCCAGCGATGATTTAGATTATGGTATGTATATTGTTTTGCTAGTTGATGATTGGTTTCAGATTTAACAAAAAAAGCAATTAAAGCTGAGGTATCAACAATTATTTCTTGATTCATGATTTTATATTAAAATAGTTGAGTTTAATATAAAATATCATCAATATGTTCTGCATAGTTAGTAGATAATTCTGCTTGTTGATCTTTAATTATAAATTCAGGGTCAGGATTAGGAATTTCTAAACTTCCACAGAGTTCCCAAGTTTTAGTTTTGATTAAATTTGATGGTTCTACCGCTAAATATGCTTCTAAGGCTTTAAGCAAAATATTTTGTAAAGAATCAGATTGATTTTGCAATTGATTCATTAATTGATCAGGAATCTCTAATGTAACTTTATTCATGGTGGATTTAGAAATAAAAATCTGTTTTATCAAAATTATACCGTAATTTATATTTTAGATCAACAGAGTTTAAATTTGACACGGAGATAGAGAATAAGTTAATTTTTAAAGTAAAAAATTATGTAAAATTACTTATCTTTGCCATACCTAACCTGAGTTCGACATAAGAGAATTTTTGGAAAACTTGCCTATTGTCTATTGCCTTGACATAACGACAATTTTCAACGTCAACCTACTTCATGTATTATAAGTTAGAGATTTTTTTAAAATCCTAAATTTAAAAATTTAAGCATAATTACTCTTATGAATTTTCGTGATGAGTTTAAATTGTTACTCCGCGCCCGTTATCCGTTGATTTATATTCCTACTTATGAGGAGGAACGGGTAGAGGCGGCGATTCGGGAAGAGGCGGCAAATCAAGGTAATCGTCCGGTGTATACTTGGGATTTTGTGGACGGTTATCAGGGTAGTCCCAATGATGTGGGGTTTGGGAAACGTAACCCCTTACAGGCTTTGGAGTTTGTGGAAAAGTTGACTGCTACTGCCCCAGCTGTGCTGATTTTACGGGATTATCATCGGTTTTTGGATGATGTGGCTATTTCTCGTAAACTCCGTAATTTAGCCCGACTCCTGAAATCCCAACCGAAAAATATTGTCTTATTATCCCCTCGCATTGCTATTCCTGACGATTTGACGGAAGTGCTGACGGTGGTTGAGTTTCCCCTACCTAACGCCCTGGAAATCAAAATGGAGGTGGAACGGTTGTTACAAGCCACTGGTAATCCTCCTGGGGGCAAGTTTTTGGATGATTTGGTGCGTTCTTGTCAGGGGTTGTCTATGGAAAGAATCCGCCGGGTATTAGCGCGAGGAATCGCCACTCATGGACAATTAGAACCGGAAGATGTAGATTTAGTTTTGGCAGAAAAGCGGCAAACTATCCGCCAAACCCAAATTCTCGATTTTTACCCCGCCACTGAGGAAATTACTGATATTGGTGGGTTGGATAATTTGAAGGATTGGTTAATTCGGCGTGGGGGTTCGTTTAGCGACAAAGCCCGACAATATGGTTTACCTTATCCGCGAGGGTTAATGTTGGTGGGAATCCAAGGAACTGGTAAATCTTTAACAGCCAAAGCGATCGCTCATCATTGGCACTTACCTCTGTTACGATTAGACGTAGGGCGGTTATTTGGCGGTTTGGTGGGTGAGTCAGAATCCCGCACCCGGCAAATGATTCAAGTCGCAGAAGCGCTCGCTCCCTGTATACTCTGGATTGATGAAATTGATAAGGCTTTTTCAGGTTTGGGTAGCAAAGGTGATGCGGGAACTACCAGCCGAGTATTTGGGACTTTTATCAATTGGTTAGCAGAAAAAACTTCCCCTGTCTTTGTCGTGGCTACTGCTAACGATATTCAGGCTTTACCACCAGAAATGTTGAGAAAAGGGCGATTTGATGAAATTTTCTTTGTCGGTTTACCCAGCCAAGAGGAAAGAAAAGCCATTTTCAATGTGCATTTATCCCGATTGCGTCCCCATAATTTGAACAGCTATGAAATCGAAAGATTAGCCTACGAAACCCCCGATTTTTCCGGTGCAGAAATTGAACAAACGTTAATTGAAGCCATGCACATTGGCTTTAGTCAAAACCGTGATTTCACCACTGATGATATTTTAGAGGCTGCCAGTCAAATTATCCCCTTAGCACGAACCGCTGTAGAACAGATCCAAAAACTCCAAGCATGGGCAGCCGCCGGTAGGGCGCGTCTAGCATCTAAATATAGTCCTTTAAGCGATCGCATTCAACGTCAATTGTAGGGGCAATCCCCCCGTGGTTGCCCGTCTAACCAATCACCCATTACCAATTCCCTACTATATGCTAACCAACTTACTTAAAGTTATACTCGGTTTTGTTTTAGCGATCGCAGTTTTATTAGGTACTGGCTTAACAGTTGCCCTCTATTTTGTTAACCGTACCGCCGTAACTCCTCCCAAACCAATGTATCCTAACGATAATCCTTCTTTCTCAGCCAAAAAGCCCAAAGCCATTGCCAAATCTCCACCTAAAAAACCAACTACTCCCAAACCCACATCTAGTCCTACGGCTACTCCCACACCCACAGAATCACCCAAACCACTACCTCCAGATGCCTACGAAGGAACTGTCACTTGGGCAGATGGGTTAAGTATGCGGTCTGAACCAGACGCAAATTCTTCCACCATTGGTGGAGTTGGTGGTAATAAAAAAGTAATTATTTTAGAAGAAAGCGCCGATAAAAAATGGCAAAAAATTCGCATTCCTGATACCGATAAAGAAGGTTGGGTAAAATCAGGTAACATTCAACGTTCTCAGTGAGCAAATTTTAGCTTATGGCGGTTCTTGGTTGAGTGAAATACAAGAACCCAACCTCCTCCAATATCAAACGATATCAAACCTAGCACCAGAGACATTAAACAGACCTTTTGTTGCATATTATTATCAAATATTGCCTCTATTTATAATCAAGTAGCTTGTATATTCTCTAGCAGGTTCTTTTTTCGGTAAGGGTTTTATCGGATGAAAATCGCCAATTTGGCTGGAAAATTTTGAGAATAGTTATTGCTAAGTAAAGATATCCATGTTATGTTTGTTCTGAAATCTCAGGGTAAAAGAGATTGTCAATTGATAATATATTTGTGTGGGTAATATACATACATAAAGTAACGGGCTTATCAACCAAAACATAATGCCGTTGAACCGATGGATTTTAACGAGTAAGGAGTTTCTCATAATTTTCCACTTGCTTATTTGTGGATAAAAATTGCTTGGCATCATAATGTTCGTATTTTTCACAAAGGTTATGAAAAGTGTCGTGATTAATTATGAGCAATAGCTTTACGCTGCAAAAAATCAACCTTACCTAATACATAAAAGCTGAATGAGTCAGGTATTTATTAGGAATAGTAGAGGACGTTAGAATTAACAATTAAAAATGTAAAAGGCAGATTAAATAACGGTATTTGATCTACTTGGAGAGACTCCAATAGCCTACTAAATCAGCTTTTTAGGAATTTTTAATGATCGGTTATTTTCGGCGGTGTCTACTAGTAATTTCGATTTATCTTAACTTCAATACCTTAGAAAGGAGTAATTGATTGATGCTAAAAAACTTTCATGAAACTGCACATATTCAGGATATATCCATTGTCTTAGCCATTAGAAACCACAGTTCGACCCTGTTAACTCCAGATTTCCTGAATGGTAGTGGCGTAATTCCCACAGACTGGGAATTGGCACGTCCTCCGGTCATATCCCCACGAGGGACTCACATTATCTTCAAAAATGGCATCAGGATGTCGGCGCAGTCGGAAATGGTGAGCTTTTCCCAAGGCATAAGCAACCACCTTGAAGAGATGCAGATTGCCGACATTGCTCGCCGCTATGCTGCCGTTTTGCCTAATCTGGATTACCGAGCGGTGGGCATCAATCCTCAGCGGTTTGTCACCTTTGAAGGTCAGCCAGATGCCGCTTATGAATATATTACGGAAACAATTCTTGCCCAAGGTAGCTGGCAGAATTTCGGCACTGCACCGATGCAGGCGGGAATTAACTTGATTTACACCTTAGAAAGCTGCCAACTGCGATTGGGTATTAATGAGGTGAAGCTAAAAATGCTAGATGAAGAAGTTCCCGCAGTGTTGTTTGCCGGCAATTTCCACCATGAGGTGAGTGGTGAATCAGGGGAGAAACGTTTGGAGAATCTAAATCAGGCGATCGCTTACTGGCAGCAAGATTTAGCTGCCTATGAGGAGTTGATTGACAGCCAGTTTTTAGCACAGACCACGGGAAATGCGATCAGTGTCTTCCCTGCCCTTGCCCTATAGGTGGGAAATCCACTTCAATTCAACTATTTTACTGAGAGCAAATAGTCATGACAAATAACCGGACAGTCAGCACGGATAAATCCAATTACAGCCCTGGTGATATCGTTGTGATTACGGCGAGGGGCTTCGCTGTAGGCTCAACGATTACATTTGCGATCGAAGATGACCCCAACGATCCA
This sequence comes from Aphanizomenon sp. CS-733/32, assembly GCF_028330045.1. Taxonomy (NCBI): domain Bacteria; kingdom Bacillati; phylum Cyanobacteriota; class Cyanophyceae; order Nostocales; family Aphanizomenonaceae; genus Aphanizomenon; species Aphanizomenon sp. CS-733/32. Next base: position 1,479 of record NZ_JAQMSE010000233.1, on the reverse strand, counting down.
GGAGATGATGGACAGGCAGATGTTTATAAGCCCTTTTCTGTTACAGATGGGGGATCTGGTGACTCGGATGGCATACCCGATGGACAGGTGTTGGTAGCCTGGCGCGTGCCGACGGATAACAATGGCACTGGTAGCGGTATTCCCGATGCGTTGAATGCGACCTTGAATTTGACGGCGACGGATCCGGATGGTCAGGCAGCGACGACGATGTTTATGGATGCACTCGGTCTTACCCTGAACCAGTGGGAGACGATAACCGCAGCATGGAAGAATGGTCAGGCAAATCCGAATCAGGCTACGTACCTTGAAGGTGACGTGGTTCCGTACTCGGTCGAAGTGTCAGGTGTCTCTACTGGCACCACTTACGGCATTCGTATCAACATGAATACCTACCAGGCGAATACCGACGCTGGTGGCTTTGTATTCATCGACACGTACGACAAGAGCATTTCCCCCCTTCCAGACAACTTTGGGGGAGCTTCGCCTGTTGCTGACAGCACTTTTACCTTCTCTGACCCGCTCTATAGTCAGCCCGCCGGACTAACTTTCTATGTAACCAATGGAGATGTGCTATCGGTCACATACAGCAATAGTGCCAGTGGACTGGATCGTTTCGCTGACCTGACTTTCACAGCGAATGCGGGGGCGGGAGGTAACAATGATAAGACCGAGATCTATTGGGGGGAAAAGCTGGCACTGCCGAACGAGGTTCGTTCCAGTGCAAACCCAGACAATTTGAGTAAAGGGGCGGCAGGTTTTACTGGTGGCAGCTTGCAGACCAAGATTGAGGGAAGCCCAACCCCCCCAGGTAGCGTCACATGGATCACGCCCAGCAACGCGGTCCAGCTACAGCCTGGTGTCGTACTTCGTGGGCTGATTTCCGGTTACAAGTGGAACGATACCAACGGTAATTCTCAGTGGGATACTGGCGAACTTGGACTCGGCGGATGGACGATTAATCTATATAAGGATACCAATAACAACAACACTTATGATCAAAATGATACCCTCTATTCCACTGCGGTGACTTCCAACGGAAGTCAGGATGTTAATGGAGATGGTGTTAATGATCCTCTGGGTTACTATGAGTTTTCCAGTGCGGCACAGCCGAACGAGCCGCTCTTGCGGAATGACAAATTCTTCGTTTTAGAGGATTTGCAACCTGGGTGGACGCAAACCTACCCAACCACACCGAATGGCACACCTAATTCGATTGGTAGTAATTACTGGGGTCCGTTAACCATCACGACAACTACACCTCAATTCAAAGGTGTATCCGGTGCAGGTAGCGAAGATCCTACGAATGCGGTTGGTAACTTCGGCAACCAACAGTTCAACCCCTCAATTGAAGTGATCAAAACGGCGGGCGATGCCACCGATGGTGCAACCCTGACCACCTTAGCTGGCAATGTTACCTACAGTTACAAAGTAAGCAATACGGGGGATGTAGTTCTCAGCAATGTCACCGTCAAAGATGAC
>NZ_JAQMSE010000232.1:0-21378 GCF_028330045.1 Aphanizomenon sp. CS-733/32 | reverse complement strand
GGCAAGAGGCAAGAGGCAAGAGGCAAAAGGTAAAAGGCAAAAGGCAAGAGGCGAAAGGCAAGAGGCGAAAGGCAAAAGGCAAGAGAATATATACATTCTCTCATATCTCCCCTACTCCCTGCCTCCTGCGCCCTGCCCCCTGCGCCCTGCCTCCTGCTCCCTGCTTCCTACCCTTTTCCCTATCTTTTGATTGAGAAGCTTTAACTTTTATTGACTTCAACTTTACTCAGTCCCCAGCCAAGAGTATGATAACTTCCTAGTTATCTAAAATAAAGACTGTACAAGCCGCTTCGTTTTGTACAAGAAACTTCCCGTTTTGTAATAAAAGGAAACAACTCCATGAGACGATTGTTTGCTTTGCTTTTGGTGATGACTCTTTGGTTCAATTTTGCTCCTGAAGCTAAAGCGCTAGGCGCAAATCTTGTTCCTTGTAAAGACTCTCCCGCCTTTCAAGAGCTAGCACTAAACGCCCGCAACACCACCCCTGACCCCGAATCAGGTAAAAAGCGGTTTGAAAGTTATTCTCAGGCACTCTGTGGACCTGAAGGTTATCCCCACCTGATTGTAGATGGCCGTCTTGATCATGCTGGTGATTTTTTAATCCCTAGTATTCTCTTCCTCTACATTGCTGGTTGGATTGGTTGGGTAGGCCGTGCTTATCTCCAAGCAATCCAAAAAGAATCAAATGCGGAGCAAAAAGAAATCCAAATTGATTTGGGTATTGCTCTACCTATCATCACCTCCGGTTTTGCTTGGCCAGCAGCAGCAATCAAAGAATTGCTCTCCGGCGAATTAACAGCGAAGGATTCAGAAATTACCGTTTCGCCACGTTAATTCATTTGTTTTCACTTATTCATTCTGGAGACTAAATTCATGGCTGAAAAAGGCGACGAAACCAACTACTTGCTGACATTCATCTCTACTGCCCCCGTTGCGGCTACAATCTGGCTAACAATCACAGCCGGTATTTTGATTGAATTTAACCGCTTCTTCCCCGACCTACTTTTCCACCCCCTATAGGTTGAAAACACGGTTAGGAAAAGCTAAGTAAATTAGCTTTCTCTTCTGGGTTGTTTAGCAATAAACAATCTTAAATAATGTATGAAACTCGTAATCTCACCTGTAATTTACGGGTTTCATGCCTTGAAAAATAACCACAGTGATTCAAGGAATCGAAAAATAGTTATGGCAATAGCAGCAGGACGTGATCCACAAAAAGGCGACCTAGAAACCCCCATCAACTCTGCTCCTTTGGTGAAGTGGTTTATTAGCAATTTACCAGCTTATCGCCCTGGTCTAAATCCTTTTAGACGTGGTTTAGAAGTTGGTATGGCTCATGGTTATTTGTTATTTGGACCCTTTGATAAATTGGGTCCCTTACGTAATGCCCCTAATGCTAACTTAGCTGGTTTACTGGGCAGCATTGGTTTGGTTGTAATTTTAACCGCTTGCCTATCTTTATACGCTAACAGCAATCCTGATAAGGCTCTTGCTAGTGTTGCTGTACCCAATCCTCCTATTGATGCTTTCAACTCTAAGGAAAGCTGGAATAATTTCGCCAGCGCTTTCTTAATTGGTGGTATCGGTGGTGCAGTAGTTGCATTCTTCTTAACAGGTAATTCTGGATTAATCCAAGGTTTATTGGGTTAATTTGATGATTGGTAACAGGTAATAGTTTCTAGGACTTACGCATTGACAGGATTAACCAAATATAAGGTATGGATTTCGGGGATTTTTACGTGATTGTTTGATGATTTTTGAGCGAACTGCTTGCAGCAGCACTTCGCTATCGCTATTGATCGGAAGTTAATCGCCAAAAGCCTGAAACGACCAAATATCCTTCATACACATGATGGTTAATTTGTACAGTGCGTAAGTCCTAAATCCTATAAATTAATCATTTTTTTATACTGATTTAAAATCATCTATAGCAATCATAAATGATTTCTGAAAATATCTAAGTATTGTAGGGTGGACATTGCCCACCCGGAGTAGTTTTAGTCAAAAATCGCCTTCTCTATTTCCTTTACAGCTTGCTCAAAATCATCATTGATAATTTTTATATCAAATTCATTAGCAGCAGCAATCTCTTCTTCAGCACGTTGTAACCGAAGATTTATAGCTTCCTCCGTATCTTGTCCGCGCCCGCGTATCCGCTTTTCTAATTCCGCAAATGAAGGTGGTAAAATGAAAATACTCAGAGCGCTAGGAAAAGTATGCCGAATTTGTCTTGCTCCTGCTAACTCGATTTCTAGCACCACCAACTTACCAGCCTGAACATGATTCAGCACAGCCTCACGGGGCGTACCATAACAGTTACCAGCAAATTCCGCCCATTCTAAAAATTCGCCTTGAGTAACTAACTGTTCAAACTGACTCCGACTAATAAAGTTATAGTTTTTACCATTGATTTCTCCCGGACGAGGAGAACGAGTCGTTGCAGATACTGAATAATGCAATTCTGGATAACGCCGGAGAATTTCATTCATTAATGTACCTTTGCCGACTCCACTCGGACCGGTTAAAACAATTAGTTTGCCCAGAGGCAGACATTCTTTCGTATTTGCACCATTATGGGTAGGTAAAACTTGCATTATCCGTGAAAAGAGTGAATTAATAAATACAAATAATTCCTTAGTCTTGTTTTAGCGACTAAAATAGCTAATACCAGTTTGAATTTGGGATTTGAGATGGTTAAATACCTATGGTATAAGCTTTTGCCGCAGTATTTCTCATCCTCACTCTTCAAAATAGCATCAAGACTAAAGAATTTGTAGCACTGGTGACAGAAATCCAGTCTAATTCATATCCTACAGCCGATATGGTACAAATAGAATTGGGTTGATATAGCAATCCTAAATGAAATGTGAACATCTCTTATTTTCCTACCCCTGTGTCCTCTGTGTCTGGAGTGGTTCGTTACAAAAACTAGTTCATAACTCAAATAGGATTACTATAATTATGCCAATGATTAATTATCTACAACATGATGATCACGAGAAATCACAAACCGATTGGCTACTGTTTCTGGCTGAATCGCCGAGAGAATAACATGACTAGAATCAGTAATAATCACTGCCCTAGTCCGTCTTCCATAGGTAGCATCAACTAATTGACCTCTATCCCTAGCATCGGTAATAATCCGTTTAATGGGCGCAGATTCTGGACTAACGATGGCAACGACTCTGTTGGCGGAGACGATATTACCAAAACCGATATTGATTAATTGAATTTCCATAAAAAAATTTCAGCTAAACGAAAAATGAAAAGCTCGTAGTAAACTTATTTCCATGTTATCGCTAAAGAATGGGAGTTACAACGATTTAAACCACGTTAGCCTGAGTTTTTTCATAATTAATGCTTTTTTTAGCTATATTATCCACAAAATCTCCTAAAAATATTCCTTACGATATATGCAAAATTAGATCCATACAAGCTAGTAGCGCAGGAAAAAGTCAAAACGAATACACCTGAGTTCGGTGTTAGGAGTTTCTCCTTCGGAGACGCTACGCGAACGGATTTATGATTTTTTCAACGAGATCATCAGGGTTTGAGACTCATGGCGAGTTTTCCACAAATTATCTTATGTCGAACTCAGGTTCAATTCAGCAATACCAAAAATCTTTATCCTAAAGATTCTTGTTTGAAGGCGTTAAATTTCTGAGCTAGTTCTTGCCGAGTCTCATATTTGATAAGATAACGGAAAGTAAACCAGATAGAATAAAACAAGCCAATCAACTCGAAAATCGGTTGTAGCAACGGGAAATCATTAACAGCATCTAGTAATGCGATCGCTACCTTAACTGTGACAAAAGCTGATAAAATTAAGGCTACAGTGATTAAACCCTGTTTATTGTTGTTAAAAATACTGCCTAAATAATCTGGCAGTTGGTTAAAAAATTCAACAATTTGTCTAATAATTTGCTGCCATTGAGATTCAGATTGCTTAGGAGCAAGTAATTTTGGTAAACGGCGATTGTCTGCATCTGAAAAAGATCCACTATCTTCTGGTAAAGCAGAATTTCCTTGTGATCTTTGCTGTGCTTGAGTTTCCATCATAGTTATCATTTAGGAATTGCAACATTTTTCGACAGGTGAATAGTTCACTCTATCGTCTCATAATCAGCTTGTGAGTTACTTTCCTCGTTTAAATTAATATTGAATGGCGGTATTTGTATGTTGGTCAAGGAAGAATGATATTCTTCTGTCAGATTTATTTGGGTGGCATCTTCTGATGTGGAATCCTCTTCACTAGCCTGGTTGTAAACATCTGTACCAATAGCAAAGATAGTTTGTTGGAAATCCTCTAAAAGGGTTTTAAACTTCCCTGGGGACAGATGGGAATTGTTCATTGCGGCTTGCAGTTGTTCAACTTTCTGATTAGCTACAGCTATCAATGGCTGACTGAGTAGATTGGAATTAGCCCGTAATGTTGAAGTATAGGTAAACAAGAGATTATTAGCTTGGTTTTTGAGTTCCACCAGTTCTTTACGTCTTTGATCTTCTTCGGCAAATAATTCAGCTTGTTTCCGCATTTGCTCAATTTCTTTGTTGTTTAACCCGCCTGTACTCGTAATGCGGATGCTTTGTTCTTTGCCTGTACCTTTATCTTGCGCAGCAACTTTGAGGATGCCATTCACATCAATTTCAAAAGCGACTTCAATTTGGGGAACACCACGAGGAGCAGGAGGAATGCCACTGAGGAGAAATTTGCCCAGACTTTTGTTATCTTTAGCCATAGCACGTTCTCCTTGGAGGACATGAACTTCTACGGAGTTTTGACCATCAACGGCTGTAGAAAATATTTGGGCTTTGCTGGTGGGTATGGTGGTATTCCGGTCAATAATTTTGGTGAATACTTCTCCTAGTGTTTCAATCCCTAAAGATAAAGGTGTAACATCTAAAAGTAACAGGGTGTCTAATTCCCCCCCCAATACCCCGGCTTGGATAGCTGCACCCAAGGCTACGGCTTCATCAGGATTGACGGAATGATCTGGGGTTTTGCCATTGAAAAATTTAATCAGGGCGTTTTGAACGGCAGGAATGCGGGTAGAACCCCCGACAAGAATAATCCTATCTATATTCTGTAGTTTGACTTCTGCATCTTTGATGGCTTGCATCATTGGGGCGATAGTCCCCTCGATTAAACTCCTTGTGAGTTCTTCAAATTGGGACCGGCTGAGTTCCATTTCCAGATGTTTGGGTCCGGTGGCATCAGCCGTGATAAATGGCAGGTTAATAGAGGTAACAACCATGCTGGATAGTTCGACTTTGGCTTTTTCCGCTGCTTCTCGCAGGCGTTGGAGTGCCATTTTGTCTTGGGTAATGTCTATGTTCTCTTCTGCCAGGAATCGCTCCACCATCCAGCAAACAATGGCATTATCGAAGTCGTCTCCGCCGAGATGATTATTACCACAGGTGGCTTTAACTTCAAAAACTCCATCTCCTAGTTGGAGAATAGATACGTCAAATGTGCCTCCGCCTAAGTCAAATACGAGGATTAATTGTTCTTGATCTTGTTTGTCTAAACCGAAGGCTAGGGCGGCAGCGGTGGGTTCGTTAATAATTCTTAATACTTCTAGCCCAGCGATAGTACCTGCATCTTTTGTGGCTTGTCTTTGAGCGTCTGTAAAATATGCTGGTACGGTAATTACGGCTTTTGTGACTTCGTCACCCAGGAAATTTTCCGCGTCTTGCTTGAGTTTTTTCAAGACCATAGCGGATATTTCTTGGGGTGTGTAGTTTTGGTCCCGAATTTGGACATCAACGGTGTTATCCCTGCCTTTGATACAATTATAAGGGACACGACCACGCTCTAATTCTGTGTCTTCCCAGCGACGACCAATAAATCTCTTGATACTGTAGACTGTGTTTTCGGCATTGGTTACAGCTTGTCGCTTGGCTAGTTGTCCGACTAGGCGATCATTAGCTTTACCAAAGGCTACAATACTAGGGGTAGTACGTCCACCTTCGGAGTTGGCAATTACTTTTGGTTGCCCAGCTTCCAAAACAGCGACACAACTATTTGTAGTCCCTAAGTCAATCCCAATAACTTTTCCCATACTTGAATTATTTTTAGTAAGATGCTCTACCGTAATTACTCACAAGTGGTTGTGTCTTAGCTACAGGCAATGAATTTATGCAAACTTGATGCAAACTTTATTTAAAAACTTAGTATTACATTGGCATTCATGATTGATGATTCTATCTGGATGCTATGAGCATAAGGCAGTGAAACTTTAAGCAAGTATCAACAGCCTTATACTGTTTAGGCTAACTGTTATCTTGATTGGACAAATCTTCTGAGTCCACAGATATATCTTCTTTGGGCGCAGCTACTTTCACCATAGCATGGCGGAGTACACGATCGCCAAAATAATAGCCACGAACTAACTCTTCTAAAACTGTTCCTTCTGGATGTTCATCTGTCGGTTCTCGCATCACAGCTTCATGCAAATTCGGGTCAAATTCTTGACCTTCAGGACGCATGGGTGCTACACCTAAACGTTTGAGACAATCCACCAATTGTTTATAAACCCCTTGATAGCTCTTATGAATGGTCATTTCGCCATCGCCCTGGGGTTTGAGGTGCGCTCGCGCTCGTTCAAAATTATCAACGACAGGTAGCAATTCTGTAATCGTGTTGCGCTTTACCTGTAGGTCAATTTCTTCTTTTTCTTTGGCAGTTCGTTTGCGGTAATTCTCAAAATCTGCGGCAATTCGCATATATTGAATACTACGGTCTTCTAATTGAGTCTTGAGAGTTTCAATCTGTTGAGATAAATCCGCTAAGACAGCGATATCTACTTCAATGGGGTTGGTTGTAGCATTACCATTTTCCTCAGTGAGTATATTATCTCCCTGTTCATTTATTTGGTTTACTACTTGCTCATTAGCTTCGCTGCTAGAGTCTTGGGGGTTAATTTCGGACGGGGAGTCACTTTTCATAAGAATATGTGGTAAGTGGAAAACTCAGTCACTGAAGTGCTGAGAAGAATGGTTTGCGGTAGACTTAGGCGTTTTCGGTAACTTTAGCAACTACTTGCTATATCTTTAGTTGATTCGCCCAATTCCTGGTTTATAGAATAACTCAGAGGCTTTAGCCCTGGGATATCAGCGACTCGTGGGATTTTCATCCCTGTCATTTATTTTCTCTTGCCATAATTTAGCATTTTATCGACAATATGACCCATGTAGGAAGGGTAATCAACCTGTCTAAAAACCCGATTGCCGCCTAAACCGCAGAGACTGTACCTTGACAATTAAACGGCTGTTGCTCTGCTTGGGGAGACCCCAAAACCGCACGGTAGGAGTCGGACACACCTGCAAAGGTTTTCGGTATTTTTCCGATAAATTCTCAATATAAAAATTTTTACATCAAAAGGTTGTTGGCTAGAATTTAATACAGTATCAATGAGAAGTATGTACCACCGTGAGGGAATACTTAAAGAAGAGATTCCCCTACCCTAACCCATCTGCTTATGACTTACTCATCACCACAAGGTCGCAGTACGGCGATAACGATCAGAACTGAGTTTTCGCCTTTTGCTAATAAACTGGTAGCATCTGGCTATGCCAATAATGAACAAATGAGACAGGCTGTAGCTACGAGCCGCAAGTCTGGTAAGCCACTGACAGAAGTATTAGAGTCAATTACTAACCGAAAATTAGCTCCTGAACAGGTAACAGCATACAAAAAACAACATTTATTTGAACTTAAAATTTTATACGGTATTGAGTCGCTTGATACTGAAGTCAACGAAATTGATACAACAAATGTGGGGATGCTGATTCAAGAACTCATTCCTGTGGAGATATGCCGTCGCCATTATCTAGTGCCATTGTCAAGACATGATGACCAAGCGTCACCTTATATTTTGGTGGCGATGGTTAACCCAGATAATTTAGACGCTTCTGATGATCTTAACCGAATTTTGCGTCCTAAAGGTTTGTCTTTTCAGCGGCGGGTAATTACCCATAAAGATTACTGGGGCATTATTAATCAATACCTAAATGAGCAAGCTGCCCGCCAAAAGACCTTAGATCAACAAAAAAATTATGATGTGAAGGGGGATTTAGATAATTTAGAGAATCTGGAAATAGAGGAAAATAGTGATGATGATGTTGATTTAGATAAGGCGATCAAGGGTGCTGATGATGCACCTATTATTAAACTTGTGAATCGGATTTTGTTGAAGGCTTTAAGTGAGGGTGTTTCGGATATTCACATTGAACCCCAGGAAGAATATTTACGGATTCGTTTCCGTAAGGATGGGGTGTTACGTGAGGCATTTGAAAATATGCCGAAAAAAATTATCCCCGCGGTAACAGCCCGATTTAAAATTATTTCTAACCTGGACATAGCGGAGAGACGTTTACCTCAAGATGGACGTATCCGGCGGATATTTGCGGGGAGGAAGGTGGATTTCCGGGTAAATACTCTACCCAGTCGTTATGGAGAAAAGGTTGTTCTTCGGATTTTAGATAATTCTTCGACCCAATTGGGTTTGGATAAGTTAATTACTGACCCAGAAACCTTAAATATTGTTAAGGATATGGTTAGTAAGCCATTCGGGTTGATTTTGGTGACAGGACCAACTGGTTCGGGTAAAACGACTTCGTTGTATTCGGCGCTGTCAGAAAAGAATGATCCGGGGATTAATATCAGTACGGTAGAAGATCCGATTGAATATAGTTTACCGGGGATTACTCAAGTACAGGTAATTCGAGAAAAAGGGTTGGATTTCTCGACGGCATTGCGGGCTTTCTTGCGTCAAGATCCAGATGTGTTGCTGGTGGGGGAAACACGGGATAAGGAAACTGCGAAAACGGCAATTGAGGCGGCATTAACTGGTCACTTGGTATTAACTACTTTACACACTAATGATGCGCCGGGAGCGATCGCTCGCTTAGGAGAAATGGGTATTGAACCTTTCATGGTTTCCAGTTCTCTGATTGGTGTTTTAGCTCAACGTCTCGTTCGTCGTGTCTGTTCTGAATGTCGGATTGCCTATACTCCCACCATTGAAGAACTAGCTCGCTATGGTCTATCCGCTTCCCAAGAGGCTCAGGTGACTTTCTATAAAGCCAATATTATCCCACCAGAAGAAATAGCCAGCCATAAAAATCTTTGTCCAAAATGTAATGGCATTGGCTATAAAGGGCGTTGTGGTGTTTATGAAGTGATGCGGATTACTGAAGAATTACAAACCCTCATTAATCAGGAAGCACCTACAGAAAGGATCAAAGAAGTAGCTGTTGAAGAGGGTATGAAAACCTTACTGGCATACAGTTTAGACCTAGTTCGTCAAGGTGCAACTACCTTAGAAGAGGTAGAACGGGTAACATTTACAGACACAGGTTTAGAAGCCGAATTAAAGGCTAAACGCAAAAGTGGTCTGACCTGTCGAATGTGTACAGGAGAATTACAACCAGAATGGTTAGATTGTCCTTACTGTATGACACCTCGATTTACAGATTAACCAACCACATATTTTGCATTGAGAGTTTGCGGTTATTTATTACGCCTTATGTGAGTTGGCGGCTAGAACAATGCAATCTCCTTCGTAAGACTAGGACTTGTCGGTAAGGTGAAGTCTGAAACCCTTAAAATAACCGGGGCATTTTTAACTCACATAAGGCGTTTATTATTAATTAATGGGAGTGCAGTCAGACTATGGAAATGATGATTGAAGACTTGATGGAGCAACTAATTAATATGGGTGGCTCAGACTTACACCTATCTGCTGGTTTGCCTCCCTATTTTCGGATTAGTGGACATCTCACACCTATTGGTGAACACATCTTAACTGCTGATGAGTGCCAAAGACTAATTTTCAGTATGCTCAATAACACCCAGCGCAAAACCTTAGAGCAAACTTGGGAATTAGATTGTTCCTATGGTGTCAAAGGATTAGCTCGGTTTCGGGTGAATGTCTACAAAGAACGAGGTGCTTTTGCCGCCTGTTTACGAGCATTAAGTTCTAAAATTCCTAACTTTGAAAAATTAGGGTTGCCCGATATAGTTCGGGAAATGACGGAAAAACCTAGAGGATTAATTCTCGTTACGGGTCCGACTGGTTCTGGTAAAACTACGACCCTAGCGGCAATGATTGACTTAATTAATCGGACTAGGGCAGAACATATTTTAACAGTTGAAGACCCTGTGGAATTTGTTTATGAACCTATCAAAAGTCTAGTTCACCAACGCCAATTAGGGGAAGATACGAAGAGTTTTGCTAGTGCTTTAAAAGCAGCTTTACGGGAAGATCCAGATATTATTTTGGTAGGAGAAATGCGGGATTTAGAAACAATTGCCTTGGCAATTTCTGCCGCAGAAACAGGTCACTTGGTATTTGGTACATTACATACAAGCTCGGCTGCACAAACCGTTGACCGGATTATTGACGTTTTCCCCTCAGAAAGACAAACTCAGGTGCGGGTGCAGTTATCTAACTCCTTAGTTGCAGTTTTTAGTCAAACTTTAGTACCTAAGAAAAATCCCAAACCAAATGAATATGGTCGAGTTATGGCTCAAGAAATCATGGTGATTACTCCCGCTATTTCTAACTTAATTCGGGAAGGAAAAACAGCACAGATTTACTCAGCTATTCAGACCGGTGGTAAATTGGGAATGCAAACTCTAGAAAAGGTTTTAGCTGATTTATACAAAGCTGGAACTATTTCTTTTGAAGCGGCAATCTCTAAAACCTCTAAACCAGATGAAGTACAGCGTCTAATTGGTGCGACAGCCCCAGCAGGAGCTAAATTGAACAGGTAAGATGAGGGGGCAAGGGGCGGGGAGCAGGGAGCAGGGGAGAGAAATATTCTTTTGCAACTAACAACTGACCAATTCTAAAATTTTAAATTAATATTATGCCTACCTACGTTGCCCGTATTCGTGATTCTCAAGGAAAATCCAGAACTGAAAAATTTACCGCTGATTCCTTGACTGATGCTCGGACTAATCTTAGAGATCAAGGTTTTGTTGTTCAAGATTTAAAAGAATCTCAAAGCTTGGCTTCTCGGTTTGATATCCAGAAAATTCAGAATTCCTTTGTTAAGGTTTCTGTCAAAGATAAAGCAATTTTTTCCCGTCAATTTGCTGCTTTAGTAAATGCAGGTGTAGCTATAGTTAGAGGCTTGAGTGTACTTGCTGAACAGTGTAGTAATCCTAAACTTAAAGCAGCTTTAATAGAAATTTGTGCTGATGTTCAAACTGGAGTTAACCTCTCCGATTCCATGCGTAAACATCCTGAATGTTTTGATGGCTTGTATGTGAGTATGGTACAAGCTGGAGAAATTGGAGGTGTGTTAGATGAGGTTTTAAATCGTTTAGCTAAACTATTAGAAGATATGGCGCGATTGCAGAACCAAATTAAATCAGCTATGTCTTATCCAGTGGTAGTAGGGTTTTTGGCAACTGCTATCTTTGTGGGGATGACAGTTTTTCTAATTCCCATTTTTGCCGCCGTTTTTAAAGATATCGGAGTAGAATTACCAGCACTTACCCAATTTTTGATGACTTGTAGTGAAATATTACGAAGTTATTGGTCATTGGCAATTATCGGCGGGTTATCTGTACTATCATTTCTCTATAAGCAGTATTACAAGACCCCTATAGGTAAGTTAAATATTGATGGTATTTCTCTCAAACTGCCTTTGTTCGGTGATTTGATTCAAAAATCTGCTATTGCTCGGTTTAGTCGGACTTTTGGTTCATTGACTCGCTCTGGAGTCCCGATCTTAACCTGTTTAGAAATTGTGCGAGATACATCAGGAAACCAAGTTATTGCTAATGCTATTGACTCTGCCCGTGAGGAGGTGCAACAGGGGGGTATGATTAGCGTGGCTTTGCTCAAAGAAAATGTTTTTCCGGGTATGGCAATTCAGATGATGAGTATCGGTGAAGAAACGGGTCAATTAGATGGAATGCTGATGAAAGTTGCCGATTTCTATGAAGATGAAGTAGAACAGGCCGTGAAATCTCTCACTAGCATTTTAGAACCGGTGATGATTGTGGTTTTAGGGGGAATGGTAGGAACAATTTTGTTGGCTATGTATTTGCCCATGTTCAAAGTATTTGAAAAATTGGGTTAAGGAAGGATTGAAAGATGAAGTATGAAGACTAAATAGGGTTTGCTGAATAAGTTGTCTGTGAGGGGAGGTGACAGGTGACAGTTTCAACTATCTGGATATCCTCAACTTTCCAAATCCGACAAGGAAAAATGCACCTATTGTGAGACACTATCAGCCAAAACCTGGCACTTTCTTGTGATAAAAATCCGCGAAACCCTTATTAGTAAATAGTTTTAGCTTTATTTAGCAATCCCTAAATAGGGTTTGCTGAATAAAATCTGGTTTGGGAATATTGGCTGAAGAAACCGTTCAGTTGTTATTAGTTGAATTTTCTTGATTAGGATTAATTAATTCGGGTTTACATTTGCTAAATGGTGCTACCAATTCAGCCCGTTTTAAAAATACTATTATTAAATAAGAATATCACTTACCTTAATTTTAATTTCTGGAATTACTCCACTTTTAATCACATCATCACGTATATAGATAGATTCTTCATAAAAGCCTTCTACTAAAGATAAAACTGTAATCTTGTTCTGCACAGGATCGACAATCCAATATTCAGTAATTCCCCTGGCTGCGTACTCAGAACGCTTAAAACGATAATCTCGTATTTGATTTTTAACACCAGGCGATACCACCTCAATCGCTATTAATGGTGGTGGCATATCATGGGTAATTGTTCCTCTTTTCGTAGTTTCCAAAGCAGCACGACATTCTTCACCCAAAACTAATAAATTAGGAATCCTTACTTTAGCCCTACGCCCACTTACCTCAATCATAATTTCTTTATATTTTAATAAATGGAACGGGACAGATTTAGCCAATTCCAATAATAATCTCATTGATATATCAGAGTTTAAAATTGATTCTGGTGGCATTAAAACTAATTCTCCATCTACTAGTTCATAGCGATTCTCAGTTCCATCATCATAGGCATAGTAATCTTCAAAGGAAAAATACTTGACTTGTGGTTGAGTAGTTTGAAACATAAATATAATTCCATTATCTTAGTAACTCAAGTTGCTAGTTATCTAGTTGAGGCTGGTAATGGGTAATTGGTAATGAAAACAGAAATTTCATCCTGTTCATCCTTTAATCCTGGACATCCTGATAGCGAAGCGTGGCGTTAGCCATTTCTGACAATGTACCTAACTAGCAACTTACATTAGTACATATTACTACAAAATTTAAAATATTACAGTTCACATCAGGTCATTCTACACAATTGTGTAGGCTGTGGATCTTTATACACTGCCCTCATAGACAACTTATTCAGCTAAAGTTTTTGGATTTTCCATAAATAGCTAGATAGCCAATTTGTCACCATATGAGCAACTATTGGTAATAACAAGTTGCCACTTAATAGGGTACTACAACCTAAAATGATACCAACAATAGTTGCCCAAATTACATAAGGCCATTGTTCGGGACTGCTAAGGTGTAGGACTCCAAAACAAAGACTGGACACGATCACAGCGGTATAATCTGCGCCTAAAGCGGGTAGCATTACACCTCGAAATAATAATTCTTCACTTAACCCGGGGAGTAATCCTAACCAAATTAAGTCCGGTAAAGCTAGAGGTTTGAGAACCATTTCTAGATAATAATCAGCACTTTTGCGATAGGGAGGGGAAAGGCGATACGCTAAACCACTTAATATGGTAATAATTACACCTAAACTAATTCCTAATAATAAATCTTGTTCGTGCCAGCGCCACTCAAAAAGCACAATGTTACCCCAGCGTAACCATAATTTAGCAACTATCCAGAGAATAATTGCGGTTACACCCATTGCTACTAAGACTTGGGTGCGTGTTAAATAGGGTATTTCTGGTTCTTGATTTTGTTGTTCAATCACAGGAGTTTAAAAAATAATTGTTAATTGTCAATGGTTAATGCGGAAGGATTGATACCTGCCTTATGAGCGACTAATACACCTACTGCTTCTAAATATGAGTTTACCTGTAAGGTGGGAATTCTTAACATGGATGGAGAAACTTGCATCAAAGTTTCATTTTCTGCAACTGTAATTATTTGACATTGTTTCTGGATTAAACTCAATAAAGCACTATTTCCACAAGCGGTGACGGGAATAATTAAAGCATCAACTTGATCTGCCCAGATATCAGTGGATAAAGAATTGTGATGTTCTGTATTAATGATAAATTGCGGGGCGTTACCCAACCCAACTAAAACGCAAGGTAAGAATGTGTAGCCCAATTCTTCCGCTGCTGCACGGGGGGATAAATTTGCGTCTGGTGAGGTGCTGGCAAGGGCAGGAGCATGGGCGCAGGGAATTTTAAAGGTACGAACTAATAAATGACTAATGACGGCTTCTGCACCTGCTATAGGGTCTACTCCTTGCCCTTGGCAATAGTTTTGGACTGCGGTTTCGTCCATATCCTCGGGGAACCGGGCAACAACTGCGATCGCTTCGGCTTTTTCTTCTATAATTAATTTCTCAGCAGCCCGTAATAAACTATCAGGATTGCCAATTGTTCCCCAACTAGCACCTGATGCAGAAGTCCGTAATTCTACGTTTAGTGGGGCATCTGTAATAACATGATTTGTAATATTTAATCCTAAAGTTGCTCTGGCTGCGTCGGCTACCTGCAAGTGTCGCAGCATTAGTTCCGGTTCGAGTCCCTGGTCTAAAAGTAAACCGACTCTGTTACTACGGACAGGACGTAAACCCCATTCTCCAGCCGCAAATTTATCTAAACCATAACCTTCGACATATAAAGCGTTGGGAATATTCCAGTATAAACTTGCGCCGTTCATGACATTGGGGTGAGTAATCAAGCGATCGCATACCTGTGATATAACTCTAGCTACTGGTAACGCATCACCAGCATAACCGCCAATCGCCGCCCCAATGCCGGTAGGTATAATTAAAATTACTGTGTATGGTTTTTGGATGGGTATCACAGGTTTTTTTCGCGCAAAGACGCAAAGATGAAATTTAAGCGGTAACTACGGCTTCTACTGTTACGGTTTGTGCTTGTTCATTAACAGCGGTAATAGCCCAACGCAGGGGTTCACCTTGTTTCTCCAATTCTGCTGTAATCGCTTTTTCTAATTCTGTGGGAGTTTCTTGCAATTCGATTTCAGCGGAAATAAAGTGAGTTGTCATAATCCTAAATCCTTTGCCTTGATGATTTTGAGAATACAGAAACTTTTTGGTGATTGGTAATGATGATCAACCTTTCCCAAATTGCGCTTTATAAACAATCTCTTCTTTTTCCGTTTCGATTTTTAAATCAGAAAGAGGTTTAGCAACACAAAGCAGCGCATAGCCTTGTTTTTGCAAATCTGGACTTACACCCATACCATCCTCTTGATTTACAGTTCCTTCTGTAATCAAAGCCGCACAAGTTGTACAAACACCAGCACCGCAAGAAGTCGGTAAGTCTAAACCATTAGCTGAGGCGGCATTGAGAATAATTTCATCTTCAGGAACTTGCAGGGTATGTTTTTTACCTTGGTGGTTAATTTCTACAGTGTAAATTTTGGACATATATAGCAGCAGTGTTTGGCAACAGACAAATATTCTATTCTACTTGTTGACATTATTAGGACATTCTACCATATTTATTGTTAAATTTGACTTAATCCTCAAGGCTTTTGGCTGTTATTGAATTTGGTTCGTTCGTTTATATTCATGGGGATACCTCAAACTTTGGGCGTAAATTAGACTTTTCAACCAACCTCTTAGAATATAGATCAATTATTTACGGTACAAAACCACATTTGATTGTAGACTACTAATACCAATTTTACGGGAATCTCCACAGAATCATCAAATACATTGGTTCATCCATATTCATCTGCGTTCATTTGCGTTCATCTGCGTTTAATTATTCTTAAAATCCTAAATTGACATTTACAAATTTTATGTTACGTGATTTCCAAAATCGAGCCGAATTAGTCGCATATCTCAAGGAACAGTTCCCCCAAGCCGCAGCACAAGATGATCACATTAGCGATATTCCCGGAGGAAGGAAAGCAGCACAACAAGCACTCCAAAAAATTGACCCCATAGCTTACGCAAAAACCCGCAACTTCTTAACAGGTGACATTACCAAATTATCACCATACCTTCGTCATGGAGTCTTGAGTCTGCGGGAAGTTCGAGAATATATACTGAACCGAATTGACAATCCCGACGATGCTAATAAACTAATTAACGAACTAGGCTGGCGCGATTATTGGCAAAGATTATATGTCAAACTAGGAAACGAGATTTGGCAAAATCAAGAAGAATCCAAAACCGGTTATCAATCAACAGACTACGCAGCCCAACTACCTGAAGATATCACAACCGGAACGACAGGACTAGTTTGCATTGACAGCTTTAGTCAGGAACTACGAGAAACAGGCTACCTGCACAACCATATAAGAATGTGGTTAGCCGCCTATATTATCCATTGGCGGCATATTCAATGGCAAGCCGGCGCAAAATGGTTTCTCCAACATTTACTCGACGGTGATCCAGCAAGTAACAATATGTCATGGCAATGGGTAGCAAGTACATTTAGTCATAAACCCTATTTTTTCAACCGTGAGAATCTAGAACGGTACAGCAAAGGCGTTTATTGTCGTCAATGTCCCCATTTCGGTAAATGCGACTTTGAAGGCAGTTATGAACAAATAGAACAGCGACTTTTTCCCAAAGCTAAATTCAGCAAACAGCCGAATAGTCAAAGTTGGCAAAAAAGCAATCATCGGAAATAAGCACCCCAATTTGTTAATAAATGTAAAGAATAAGTCCTACCTCAAAAATCAAATGATATATTCAAAGCATAGGACACCAAGCAAATAAAAACCAACTAAAAGAAAAGGGTAAATGATCAGTGTGTCCCCTATCATCAGCCCGACAATTACAGCATTATTGATGAAGAAGTGGCAATTAGCCAAACTCTAGATAAGATGGCGAAGCCAAATCCCAGAGCGGAAAGACGTAGATATGCTGTATTTGCGTTTTAGAAAGTCCACCCTTAGTAACTTAAATTCACTTACTTACTTTAATCATTTGAAACCTGCAAATTCACTAGAACCCGGTCAACCTTGATCGGGTTTTTAGATGTTTATACCTTGTTTTTATGGGAAAATTGCTATGATAATCAATACCTTGTCCAAATCGAAAAAAGTCTTAAATTTGTAGGTTGGGTTGAGGTACGAAACCCAACGCATTTGTTGGGTTGCGCTGTCGCTTAACCCAACCTACCAAAAATGGACAAGGTATTGATAGTCAATCATTAATCATGAAATAGAAGTTATTTATGTCTTATAAAGTTAGTATTGTTATTGAAAAAGATGAATATGGGTATTATGCTTATTGTCCTGAACTTCCTGGATGTCAATCTGAAGGTGATTCTTTAGAAACCGTACAAGCAAATATCAAGGAGGCAGTTGAATTATATATAGAAACATTATCAGAAGAAGAATTTCAATAAAGATGAAGAAGATATTTAAGAAGATGTTTTAAAAGTGTTTTTTTGTCAGAATCAGGATATCCAGGATTTGAGGATTTTCAGGATAGGAATTTTTATGATTAAAGATGTAAATATTGATAGTCAGTTCAATTATGAAGTAGATTGGAAATATCTGGAAGCATCCCAATCTACTGCTACTATCAGGCTTAATAATGTCTATGAACATGAGAGTTAATTATTATGCGAATTAAGCAAATTTCTGTTAGCGGCTTATTTGGAATTTTTGATCATGTAATTCCGTTGAATATGGATGATAGAATCACCGTTATTCATGGACCGAATGGTTTTGGTAAAACAGCAATGTTGAGAATTTTGAATGGATTTTTTAACTCCCAATACTCTGAGTTAGAAACTATTCCCTTTAGTAAATTTTGCGTTGATTTTGATGATGATAGTAATTTTGAGATTATCAAAAATTATGATGATTCGGAAAACATAGAGAATAATATTATTTTTAATTTTTATCAGCCTAATGTAGAAGCTAAAAAATGGCTTTATACTCCTATTAAAAAAAATCCTTCTTTAACTTTAAGTGCAGAAGATATATCTTTATCATGGTATAATTTATCATCTAAATTAAAATCAAAAAAAGAACTTGAATGGTTAAAAGAATTAAAAAATAATATTCATCTTCGTCTGATAGAATCGCAACGGTTATTAAATGTATTTCCTAATCATCGTTCTAAATTAAGCGATGATAGAAGACCTTCATTATTTAGTCCTGAACTTACAAGAGAGATAATGAGGATGGAAGATAAATTTGATGATAGAACGCCTTCAATTTTATCAACTGTATCTGCATATTCTGATGAACTTGCCAAGCTAATGCAAGATAAGTTTAAAGAATATGGAACAATATCTCAATCTCTTGATAGAAGTTTTCCTATGAGGGTAGTAAAACAACAGTCATTATCAGATATAACAGATGAACAACTACGTAATCAACTTAATGAACTTGAAGAAACTCGTTCTCGTCTGATAGAAGTAGGTCTTTTAGATCAAGATGAAAATTCAGAGTTTCAAATTCAACCACAAGACATAGATGAAAGTACCAAAAATGCTTTATCAGTATATGTTGAAGACGTAGAAAAAAAACTCAATGTTTTTACTGAAATAGCGACTAAAATTAATTTATTGAAGAAGATTATTAATAATAAATTTTCCTATAAAGAGATAAATTTTAGCAAAGAAAAGGGATTCATTTTTACAACACTTTATAATTCATCCTTGTCTGATTCAAAAACTCTATCACCAACTGATTTATCATCGGGTGAACAACATGAATTAGTGCTTTTATATGAACTACTATTCAAAGTTGAACCTAATTCCTTAGTCTTGATTGATGAGCCTGAATTGTCTCTTCATGTAGGTTGGCAAGTGCAGTTTTTAAAGGATTTGCAAGAGATTACAAAGTTGGCTGATTTAGATATTCTCATAGCTACTCATTCACCCGATATTATACAAGATCGCTGGGATTTAACAGTTGAATTAAAAGGTCCGGTAAAATGAGAGAATTTTTAACCGTTGACCGTGTTGCTAACCAAATAAGATTAAGACGTAGCACTTATTCAGGAACTTTCTTATTAGTTGAAGGAAGTTCTGATAAAACTTTCTATGAGAGATTTGTTGATAAATTAAGTTGTGAATTAGTCATTACTGCGGGAAAACCCTCTAGTAAACAGCGTGCTATTGCCATTTTAGAAATTTTAGAAAAATCAAATTTTCAGGGAATTTTAGCAATTGTTGATGCAGATTTTGATCGTCTGCAAAATACACCAGATACAAGTCCTAATCTACTCCGCACCGACACTCATGATCTTGAAACTATGCTAATCAAGTCATCTGCTTTAGAAAAAGTAATTAGGGAATTTGGTTCTGAAGAAAAAATTACCCCATTGAATCGAGATATTAGAGAAGTATTAATTTCCGTTGGTGTTGCAATTGGTTATTTACGTTATATTTCTCAGTCTGATAAATTAAATCTTACTTTTGAAGGTATAACGTTTAGCAAATTTATTGATGAAAAAAATTGGCAATTTAATCAATTAAAACTCATTCAAGAAATCAAGAACAAATCTCAAGCTTTTTACTTGAAAGATGAAGATTTAGAAAAACGGCTAATTACTGAAAAAAGTAATAATCATGATCCTTGGCAAGTCTGCTGTGGTCATGATTTACAGCAAATTGTCATCAAACCCGGAACAAGAACCCCACCCCCAACCCCCTCCCCGCAAGCGATGAGGGGGCTAAGATGTACCTTATATGATTGGAAATCGCTGTAGTAGAAGTTTTATCACTTGGTTTACGAAAAGCTATTGGAACTAATAAAACGGTTGATGTTGAAGCAAATAGTCTTGAGCGTAATTTACGACTTGCTTATGAAGTAGCTTATTTTTACAAAACTCAGCTTTATTGGGAAATTCGTAAATGGGAAACCAACAATCAACCATTTCATGTTTTACAGATTCTTGAATAAGAGGATGTTTGAAAAGTCATTATTGATGTATCAAAAACTTTTAGATCCCCTAATCAACATAGTATTTCAAACATCCAAAGTAAACTGGCAAATCAAGTTATATGATATAAATGATTTACTAGAATCAAATATTTTCAACTATTTGTGTTATTTCATGGAGAAATTGATTGAACTATGGTAACAATAAAATCTCAACGGAAAGTGCTGTTATCTCATGGTGAAGATGGGTATTTTGTTGTCGAAGTACCCAGTTTACCCGGTTGTATTAGTCAGGGTAAAACTCGTGAGGAAGCTTTAGCTAATATAGAAGAGGCAATATCTCTCTACATTGAAGTTTTGCAAGACAGAAATGAACCTGTTCCAGAAGATACGGTATTGATGGGATATTAATCTGAAATACCTCTTTTTGATACAATTGAGATCCAAAATCGCATAAAATTAAC
This sequence comes from Aphanizomenon sp. CS-733/32, assembly GCF_028330045.1. Taxonomy (NCBI): domain Bacteria; kingdom Bacillati; phylum Cyanobacteriota; class Cyanophyceae; order Nostocales; family Aphanizomenonaceae; genus Aphanizomenon; species Aphanizomenon sp. CS-733/32. The sequence continues at coordinate 883 of NZ_JAQMSE010000232.1, read as the reverse complement.
AAAACAACCCCTAATGGAGATTTAACTTGTCGGCATATAGGACTAGATTACAAGCAAATGAGATTAAGCTCAGACTACAACCTTTAAAACGTGCATCTCTGTTTAGAGGAGAAACTGAATTGGCAGTTAGGATTAAAGAAATTCTAACTACACTATCTGAATATAAAAGTGAACTTATTGATAAAAAACGGTTTTTAATAGGTTTTCTCAATGAATTTTATTACGATATTCAAACTTATATATATGACATCAAACCGATTTTAAATTTACCTCAAGGAGAAATAGAAAAATTTTGCCAACAAAAGAATCTATCTGTAACTGAGTATTACTGGTATAGCGTCATATTACCTAATTGGTTGAGTCAAAAAGATCCAAAATTTTCTTACTGGATTGAAAAACTTATACAAGAAGAGTATACTGGTAGTGACGAAGATTTAATTATTGCTATAACTAAAACAATTAATGTTAGGACTGACGGAAGTGCTTCAAACCGTTATATTCTAGATTTCTCTATGGCTACAGATTTACTTATTAGTCACGTTCCTAGTACACTTGAGCCTGTGTTTGTTCAACTTACAGGTACTGCTATCCTTCGAGATAGACAACGTAACCCTGATTTTCTGAAAAAGCAGCAGAAATGGAATCATACTCTATCATGTTGGGGTATTAAACGGGCTTTATTGGTTAGTCATGATGCTCAAGTGAACACTTCAAACAATCTACTCAAGTTAGCAGATGTTATGCTAAGAGGGTGTTTGAAAAGTCTAATTTATTACTTGCAAGGGCGACTAGAAGTCGCAGCTACACAGACGAAACCCACCTTCGTGGGTTCAAAAGCCTTGATTTTTCGTTAGTCCACGCAGGTGGACTTTGTTTGTGTAGT